>CAIYTF010000189.1 GCA_903929035.1 uncultured Ignavibacteriales bacterium | reverse complement strand
GGTTTTAGGGTCTTCGCGTGAGAAATTGTTAATAAATTTAGCCAATTATTGAAAAAAAACGAGTTTGTTATATCATTTTTTCTTAACTTTAGTATAAGTTAGATATATTAATCATATTTTTTTATCATAAGCAATCCAATATTATGACAAGTGAATTATTTTACATCATTCTCCTGAGCCTTTGTTTCTCTGTTGTTTTATTCGTTATATATTTGGCATCCACCGGAAGATTCTCAGGCAAATCTCACGGCGCGAGTCAAGCAAATACTAATCCACGCGGCAAAAGCAATGAGTGGCCGCCAAAAACATCTGCCGCCGATGTTATCCTGCGGTCAGAGGAATTGAAATCACCGCGGGAAGTGGCGAAGCTCACTGAAACAATCCGCCGTATAGAGGATGAAAATAATGTCCTCAAAATGCAGGTTAACGCTCAAAGTAACCAGATTGCAATACTGAAAAAAAATAACGAAGCGTTAAACGATATTAACAATGATCTTATGAAGCAAAAAGACAAGCTTCATATCAGGGAAAAAGAATTAGCTGATTTGCAGCAGCGCAAAGAAGAATTGTTTGCAATGACAATTCACGATCTTAAAAATCCCGCCGGTGCTATAAAGGGTTATGTTGATTTGCTTCGATCTTATGATTATAACGCGGTTGAGCAGCAAGAAATTATGGGACATTTACTTTCTACCTCGTCCCGGATTATTGAAATCGCGCAGTCTATATCGACTATTATTGCCGAGTCGGAAGGCAGGACAGGGCTTAAATTAAAGCGGTCGGCAATTAAAACAATAATTGATGAGATATGCATCCGCAACAATAATTACGCTCAAAACAAGGGAGTAAAAATAATCAATAGTTCATCTCCAGACAGCCCGCCTGTTTTAATTGACGAATTTAAGATTGAAGAAGCAATTGAAAATTTGGTTAATAATGCTATAAAGTTTGCAAAAGCCGAAACAGTTGTTCAGATTCGATCATATTTTAACAGCACACATTTGCTGATTGAAGTTTCCGATAACGGGGTAGGTATGAGTAAAGAAGATGCTGCAAAAGCATTTACCCGCGGAACAAAACTTTCAGCACGTCCTACCGGCGGAGAAACCAGTTCGGGGCTCGGCTTATGGATAGTTAAAAATATTGTTGAAGGGCACGGCGGCAAAATTGAATTAGAAAGCAAGCTTGGCGTGGGAACTAAATTTACAATTCAGCTGCCGGTAAATTCTAACAGTTAAGGTGCTTAGGACTCGTTCAGAAATAACATTAACACTTTCTCACGCGAAGACGCTAAGATCGCGATGGTTATTTCTTCACAAGCACTTAGTGATTTGCCTTATAGCACAAAGGCAGCCTTTTGGGTTTTCTTTTATCAAAGAGTTTACTGAAAAAATATTATACGCTATAAAACAACTTTGATTGGTGACACATTTTTGAATAAATACATTTTATAGGTTTTGTATGACTAAATATCCTAAATCCCGCGAAGAACTTCTAAAAGAATTAGAAGAGCTTAAACTTGAGAACGAATCTCTAAAAAATGTAATAAATGAAGGTTTTGGTGAAAGTAACATTGAAAATACCCGCGAAGAACTTGCTGTAATTAAAGAATCTGCTGATGAAGTCAGTGAATTCGCCGAAAACATAATCAATACTGTTAGGGAGCCTTTACTTGTTTTGGATAAAGAGTTACGGGTAGTCAAAGCAAGTCATTCATTCTTTGATTTCTTCAAAGTATCCTCCAATGAAACAATAGGGACGCTTATATATGATTTAGGGAATCACCAGTGGGATATTCCTAAACTGAGAGAGCTGCTCGAGACTATACTTCCCGAAAAAACCACATTCGAAAACTACGAAGTTGAACACGATTTTTCTACAATTGGCAAACGCGCTATGCGTTTGAATGCGCGGCAGATTGAAAGATCCCTTGGAAAAGAGAAGATAATCCTTCTTGCAATCGAAGATATTTCCGAACGGAAAGAAGTACAAGATGCGCTTGCAGTCTTAGCCTTACACAACAAAACCCTGCTTCAAACGGCAAGGGATGGTATTCACATCCTTGACGAGAATGGCAATGTTCTTGAAGCAAATGATTCATTTTGTAAACTTTTGGGATATACCCGCGAAGAACTCCCGCGTTTGAATGTTGCAGACTGGGACACTCGATGGTCAAAAGAAGAGCTGCTCCTTAAGATAAGCGAATTAATCAATCACCCCGCGGTGTTCGAAACAAATTACCGCCGTAAGGACGGCACTGTCAGGGATGTTGAACTTAACTGTGTGGGAGTCATACTTGAGGGACGCAGCTATCTTTATGTTTCCGCGCGCGATATAACCGATCAAAAACAGCTGCTGCAAGAATTGCAGGATAATGTTTCAAGGCTTGAGCTTGCTATGAAAGTAGCGAATCTTGCTTGGTGGAGGATGGATAAAGCCAGCGGCAGTGTCACTTTCAGTAAAGGTAAAACTGATATGCTTGGCTATCCTCCCGGAAAATTTGTGCATTATACCGATTTTACGAGATTAGTTCATCCGGAAGATTATGAAAAGGCAATGAATGCTATGCGTAATCTTTTCAACGGTTCAGCTGATAGTTATGAGACTGAATATAGAATTTTAACTAAATCCGGCGAATATAAATGGTTCTACGATATTGGCAATTTCATTAATAAGAATGCTTTGGGAATATCTGCTACCGTGGCGGGAATTGTTATTGATATTACCGAACGCAAACAGAAAGAAGAAGCTATAACCAAAATAAATTTGGATCTTCGCAGAGTAAATTCCGAAAAAGATAAATTCTTCTCCATCATTGCCCACGATTTAAGAAGTCCGTTCCAAGGACTGCTGGGATTGACCGAAATAATGACTTCCGGTACTGTGTCCATAGAGGATTATATAAAATTCAGCGGTGCATTGCGTAATTCGTTGCTAAATCTTTATAAGCTATTAGAAAATTTATTGGAATGGGCAATGTTTCAGAAAGGGGCGATCGATTTTACTCCGGTGGAATTAAGTTTATTAGATATGTTTTCACATCAGGCAGATTCGATAAAAGAAAGAGCACTGCAAAAGGGAATTTCCGTATTCTACGAAAGTACGGCTGTCAATAAAATATACGCGGATGAAAAAATTATTAATACCGTTCTTAGAAATCTCTTGGCTAATGCATTAAAATTCACGGATCACGGCGGAGAAGTTTCCATCGGGGCAAAAGAAACAGAAGACGGTATGATAGAAATATCGGTAACAGATACCGGTATCGGAATTCCCAAAGATGTTATTGACAAGTTATTCATTTTAGGCGAAAAAGTAGGCACAACCGGAACAGATGATGAACCAAGTACCGGGCTGGGATTAATCCTTTGCAAGGAATTTGTTGAAAAGCACAGCGGCAAAATTTGGGTGGAAAGCCAAGAAAATGTCGGCAGCACATTTTATTTTACGATACCGAAAAAAATATAATGGATAGTCCTTGCAAAGAACCACAACGTGGTTCAATTTGAATAACCGCGAGCGTGTGCCGCTTGCGGTGTTTCTTACCCGCGGAAAACAAACCAGCACCTGCCCGCGTCTCTGAAAGAGGCGAACTACTTCTGCCTCTGAGTATAGTTTTCCCCCTTTCGAGGAAAAGGAAGTTGTTTGTCGCCAATTATCCTCGGGTAAGAAACACCGCAAGTGGCACACGCTCACGGTTATTCAAATTGAACTATTTCAGAGTTTTCGGAATAACACAGTTGATTTAATCTAACTTGTTATCGGTTTGGATAAGATTATGAAAAAAGAAATAAATTTAGACAACTTATTGATTCATTAAATCGCGAAAGATATACAGGAAACAATGGGATCAAAATCAAATTTTGAGCTTTCCGCTGACGAAATGCGGGTACACATTAACAATCTCGAAGTTCGCATAGCTGAATTGGAAATGATGAACGAAGCACTTACGCTGGCAAGAGATAAGAGTGAATTAAAATATCGGGATTTGCTCGAGAATATGGAAGAGGGATTTTCTCTCCACGAAATCATCACCGATGAAAACGGACGAGCGGTTGACTTTCGTTTTCTCGAAACGAATGACGCGTATGAACATCACACCGGATTGCATAAATGGGAGGTTATTGGCAGAACAATGCTCGAAATTTTGCCGCAGACGGATTCACGTCAAATTGAAACCTATGGGAAAGTAGCGTTAACAGGCGAACCAATGCAGGTTGAATATTATTCGAAAACTTTTATGCGGCATTTGCGCGTTCGGGCATTTTGTCCGCGGCAAGGGCAGTTTGCAGCTATTTTTGAAGATATTACCGATCGAAAAGGTATTGAGGCAAAGTTTCAAGAGAGTGAAGCAAAATATAGGCTTCTATTTGAAAATTGCGAAGAAGCAATTATGCTGAACTGCCCCGATGGTTCTATTTATTCTGTTAATCCCGCTGCTTGTCGTATGTTTGGACGAAGCGAGGAAGAATTATTTAAAATTGGAAGCGTGGGAATAGTTGATTTGCAAGACCCTCGATTATCTATAGCTATTGTGGAAATGGAAAAAACAGGCAAATATATAGGAGAACTTGACTATATCAGGAAGGATGGAACTATATTTCAGTGTGAAGTATCTAGTTCGCTTTTTATTGATGTTGACGGCAACAAAAGAATCAGTACAATCATTCGGGATATTTCAGAACGAAAACGCGCGGAAGCCGCATTACGGGAAAGCGAGGATAAATTCCGCACTATGGTCCGCTTATCGCCGGAAGCCACCGGTTTATTTGATGCCGCGGGGAATGTTCTTATGATGAACCTTGTTGCTGCCGAAATACTTGGGTACAATACTCCGGATGAACTAATCGGAAAAAATGTGCTCGAATTCTTTCTGCCTGAAGAGAAAGAATCTGTTCTTGAAATGATTAAAAAAACTTTTATCAATGGTATAGTTCGAAACATCGAATATACACTTGTGAGGAAAAACGGGACATCGTTTAGAGCGGAATACAGCTGCTCGGCGTTGTACAATGCGGGTGGAAAACCGCGGGGTCTCCTGGTGGTTACGCGCGATATTACCGAACGCGATAAAGCTCAGGAAAAAATGAAAATTCTTCAAAGAGCTGTTGAACAAGCTCCTGTATCTATTGTCCTTACAAACATTTACGGCGATATGGAATATGTAAATCCAAAATTTTGCGATGTGACCGGTTATTCAAGAGAAGAGGTGTTAGGCACAAATTCCAGAATATTGAAATCAAATAATACCGCATATGAAGTTTATGAAGAACTCTGGTCCTGTATTTTGTCCGGTAAAGATTGGACAGGAGAATTTCAAAATAAAAAGAAAAACGGCGACTTCTACTGGGTATTGGTGAATATTTCTCCAATATTTAACTCAATCGGAAAAATCACCCATTTTCTCGCGGTAAAAGAAGATATTACCGAACGCAGACAGCAGGAAGAAGCTTTGAGGCAAAGCAATCAAAAACTTGAAGCCATAATATTGGCATCGCCGGATGGAATAGGACTGGGCAATATGGAGCATCAGATTACTTTTGTGTCCAACAGATTACTGGAAATGTACGGGTATTCACTCGAAGAAAGAAATGAAGTAATCGGAAAATCTGCTATGGACTTTATCGATCCTTCCAGTCTTAAACTATTGGCTGAAAATATTGCTAAAAGGTTTGCCGGCGAGAGCAACGAGAAAGATTACACCCGGTATCTGGCAATAAAAAAGGATAAGAGCAGGTTCTATATCGAAGTGAACGCGGTTCTTATGCACCATCCCGATGGCAAGCCGATGGGCATATTGAATATCGAACGCGACGTAACCGAACGGGTAAAGTTGGAGGAAGAATTGGTCAGAAGCAATTCGGAGCTGAAGAAAGCAAATTCAGAGAAAGATAAATTCTTTTCCATCATTGCTCACGACTTGAGAAGTCCTTTCACCGGATTATTGGGATTGACCGAACTGATGACAGCTAAAGACAAAATGTTATCAATAGAGGAATGCGTTCAAATAAGTAAATTATTGCGTGAATCAGTGGTAAATGCTTATAAGCTGCTGGAAAATCTATTAGAATGGGCAATGATTCAAAAAGGGTCGTTTGATTTTCTTCCTGCCGAGCTTAGCTTATCCAATTTGTTCATCCGTAACATAGAGCCGCTAAATGAAAGAGCACGGCAAAAGGGAATTACCATCTTCAGGGAAATCACAGGTATCGATAAAATAACAGCGGATGAAAAATTGATTAGTACCGTTCTTAGAAATCTCTTGGCTAATGCATTAAAATTCACCGATAGGGGCGGAGAAGTTTCCATCGGGGCAAAAGAAACAGAAGACGGTATGATAGAAATATCAGTAGCGGATACCGGTATCGGAATTCCCAAAGATGTTATTGACAAGTTATTCATTTTAGGCGAAAAAGTAGGCACAACCGGAACAGATGATGAACCAAGTACCGGGCTGGGATTAATCCTTTGCAAGGAAT
>CAIYTF010000188.1 GCA_903929035.1 uncultured Ignavibacteriales bacterium | reverse complement strand
TCCATTTACTTTGTATCGGCATACTACTCAACTTGTTGTTAGGTATCCTAACCGGAAAATTTGCGACTATTTTCTGCTATCTTATGCAATGCCGATAATTTTAATGCCTAAAGTTTGCTATCTTTAGAATCATTATTTCCAAATTATAGTAGAGACAACATTAATAATAAATTTTCTTCATTAAGTTTCTATGATTTAGTAAATTAGGAAAGTAATTAATTTTGAATAATATATTTCCGGAAATTATAGATGACAAAAACAGCAGTGGTGCTGTTCAATCTTGGCGGACCTGATTCTCTTGAAGCTGTTCAACCATTTTTAGAAAACTTGTTTAATGACCCTGATATCTTCAAGCTGCCTTTTCAGAAATCACTCGCGCGATTTATCTCAAAAAAACGTGCTCCAAAAGTACAAAAAGAATATGCTCTCATCGGGGGAAAATCTCCATTATCAATGTGGACCGAAAAACAACGGTCATTGTTAGAATTATCATTACGAAATTTGGGCTTTGAATGCAGCGTATTCGCTGCTATGCGGTATTGGCATCCTCTGACTCAAGACGTTACCAAGGCAGTTGAACAGGGAAATTATGAACATATTATTTTACTGCCGCTATATCCTCATTATTCAGTATCCACAACCGGTTCGAGCTATAACGAATGGAACCGCTATTTTAAGAAACCGGATACACGCCAAACTTTAATAAAAAGTTATCAAACCCACCCCGCTTATATTGATGCAGTGAACGCTAGAATTGATGAAACATTATCGCGGTTTGACGAGCCTATAAGGGAACAAGTTCAACTTGTATTTAGCGCGCACGGAACTCCTGTCAGTTATGTCAAAAAAGGGGACCCATATAGCCTTCAAATTGCAGAGACTATTAAAGCAATTATGGAAAAACGTGGCAGTTCTCATACCCCGATAAAGTCGCGGCAAGCACATCATCTTTGTTTTCAAAGCAAGGTGGGACCTATGAAATGGCTCACTCCCGCAACTGAAGAGAAAATAAAAGAATTATCACAGGCAGGTAAAAAGCATCTCCTAATAATACCAATAAGTTTCGTATCCGATCACGTTGAAACACTATTTGAACTTGGCATTGAGTATAGGCATATAGCAGAAAAATGCGGAATTGAAAATTATATTGTTATGCATGGAATGAACGATTCCCCGTTATTTATTTCTGCATTATCTCAATTAGTTATTGAAAACAAGTAAAATCGAAAACAGTATATGGAAATTATTAAAGAAAATCAGGTAGTAATAATTGGAGCCGGTATAAGCGGATTAACTACTGCTTTTTGGCTTAAAAAAGCAGGAATAGATGTAACCGTTCTTGAAAAAAACGGCGATCCGGGCGGTTCTATGGAAAGCCAACGCGTAAACGGATATTTGTTTGACAGAGGTCCAAACAGCGGTTTAGACATTACACCGCTATTACAAATTCTCGTTAATGAACTTAATCTTAAAGATGAATTAGTTTATTCGAGTTCCAAAGGCGATACGCGATATATCCTGAGAGGAGGGGAACTTCACCCGCTTCCTATGAAACCTCTTGCACTATTGAAAAGTAAGTTGTTTAGTTTTGGGGCAAAAATGAGGCTGTTAGGAGAACCATTTATTGGACGCTCGAAAGATGGATACTACCAGAGCGTGGCTCAATTTGTCGAGCGCAGGCTTGGCAGAGAGTTTCTGGATTATGTTATCAATCCTTTTGTATCCGGTGTTTACGCTGGCTGCCCTGAAGATTTGAGCGTTGCATCTGCATTCCCAAAATTATACGAGCTGGAAGAAAAATACGGCGGACTTATCAAGGGTTCTATTCTAAGCCTGAAAGAGCGCAAAAGCAAAGCTAAAAAATCTAAACAATCGGCTCAAATGTTCTCGTTTATTAACGGTATGCAAACATTGCCAAAGTCATTAGCCACCAAATTAGGCTCAAGTGTAAATTTATTAACGGATGTAATCTCGGTAAGAAGAGAAGGCGATTTGTTCGAGATTGATTGTAATAATGCCGGCAGTCCAAAAACCATCAAAACAAAATGTTTGATATCAACCGTCCCTGCATATTCTTCCTCAAAGCTATTTCAAACAATTGCCCCTGAATCACAAAACCACTTTGATGCTATATATCATCCATCTGTTTTAGTTGTATTGGCCGGATTTAAGAAATCCGATATAAAACGCCCTGTTGATGGTTTCGGATTTCTTATTCCAGAAAAAGAAAACAAAAGTTTTCTAGGTTCAATATGGAGTTCCGTGCTGTTTCCGGGTCGAGCCCCAAAGGATTCCGAGTGCTTTACCTTATTCATTGGCGGAGCAAGAAATCCTAAGTTTGTTAATCAAGAAACTTCAGTTCTGATTTCCAAAGCATTAGAAGAATTTAAGGAAATTATGGGAATTACCGCGGAACCTGACTTTCTTTCACATCGCTTTTGGAGTAAAGCAATTCCTCAATATAATATCGGATATATTGAACACGAACATTATTTTGATGAACTGGAAAATAAAATTCCGGGTTTATTTATTAGCGGTAATTTCAGAGGCGGAATTTCTGTCGGAGACTGTTTAATAAATTCAGAAATAGTTGCAAATAAAATAAAGAAGTACTTAAAAATTCCGCCTATTGAAGACGGAAAGAAAAAAAGTATCGCGATAGTATAATTTAGAATAATTATTGTCCCAATAGAATCGGGACAAGATTGGAGTTTAAAAATGGCAGATTTCCCTATCAAGCGACACAGAAGATTGCGTTACAACCCGTTAGTTCGGGATATGGTTCGAGAGACTATTCTAAATAAGAATGATTTAATTTATCCGCTGTTTGTTGTCCCGGGCGAAAAGATTAATCGTCCAATAAAGTCTATGCCGGGCGTTTATCATAAGTCAGTTGATGTATTGATAGAAGAATGCAAAGAAATTGCAGCACTTGGAATTCCGGCAGTGATACTTTTTGGCATACCTCCCAAAAAAGATGAAGTAGGCTCAGGTGCTTACGCGGCTGACGGTATTATTCAAAATGCAGTTCGCGCCATAAAAGCAAATGTCAAAAATCTTGTTGTAATAACTGATGTATGTATGTGTGAATACACATCACACGGGCATTGCGGAGTATTAAATGGTGAAGAAATATTAAATGACGAGACAGTTCAATTATTGGCAAAAGAAGCGGTTTCGCACGCTGAAGCAGGTGCTGATATAATCGCGCCGTCCGATATGATGGATGGAAGAATATACGCTATCAGGAAATCTTTGGACTATAAAGGTTTTAAAAATATTCCAATAATGAGCTATGCGGCAAAATATGCTTCCGGCTATTATGGACCTTTTAGAGAGGCTGCTGAATCAACACCGTCATTTGGAGACCGCAGATCGCACCAAATGGATGTGGCCAATGGTAACGAGGCAATAATTGAAGTTGCAACTGATATTGAGGAAGGAGCTGATATTGTTATGGTGAAACCTGCAGGTGCATACCTTGATATTATATATCGGGTTAAACAAAAATTCGGACTCCCAACCGCGGCATTTCAAGTGAGCGGAGAATTTGCAATGATAAAGGCAGCCGCTCAAAATGGATGGATTGACGGTGAGCGCGTTATGATGGAATCTCTGGTTGCTATCAAGCGGGCAGGAGCGGATATGATTCTTACCTATTTTGCTAAAGAAGCGGCGTTAATTATTAATGGTAAATTATCAATGGTTAATGGTTAATTGTCAATTATTAGTTTTTATTAACCATTTTGTCCCGAAAAACCGGTATATTTAAAATCTGTAAATTAACAATTAACAATTAACAATTAACAATTAACAATTAACAATTAACAATTAAATATGAGGGTTGCATTTGTTTCGGCTGAGATGTATCCATTTGCCAAAACAGGCGGACTAGGAGATGTTGCAAGCACATTACCAAAGGCATTAGCAGCCATAGGTTGTGATGTAAAAGTTTTTATTCCTAAATATGCACTGATTGATCACTCAAAGTATGATCTCAGTTATATTTGGGCGATAGGGGAGATGCCAATTAGAGTAGGGGGGTATCCGCATAAAGTTAACGTTTATAAAACTATGCTGAAAGAAACTCAAGTTGAGATATATTTTATTGATTGCCCATATTATTTCAATCGTCCATATATATATTCAAGCAATCCCGATGAAGATGAAAGGTTCATTCTTTTTCAAAAAGCGGTAATAGAATCTCTTCAGCGATTGCAATGGAAGCCCGATATAATTCATTGCAATGACTGGCAGACAGGTTTAATCCCTTTGTTATTAAAGGATAATTACAATTGGGATAAAAAGTTTTACGGTAAAACAGCAACTATAATGACAATTCATAATATTGCTTATCAAGGAAGGTTCCCGAAAAAATCTGTAGAAAAAGCCGAAATTCGCCCTGCGTTATTTTATCCTAACAGCGCGATTGAATCCTGGGGTTCTTTTTGTTTTCTAAAAGCCGGATTAATGTACGCGGATGCAATAAATACTGTAAGCAAGATGTATGCTTGGGAAATTACAAATTCTGATTTTGGACACGGTCTTGAAAGCGCGTTAAGATATCGAATAAATGATTTCTACGGTATTCTAAACGGAATTGACTATGGTGTTTGGAATCCGGAGACAGATAAAAAAATACCTTATCATTTTTCCCCCGATAACCCGGAAGGGAAAAAGGAAAATAAAAAACAACTATGTCACGCGTTTAATCTGCCGCATTACGAAAATGTTCCTGTAATAGGAATAGTATCGCGGTTAGTAAATCTTAAGGGCTTTAATTTGATTGCCGAGTCTGTTCCCGAATTAATGAAATTAAACGCGCAGTGGATTGTATTAGGTGTCGGTGAGGATAAATATGAAAATTTGTTCAGAAGTTTAGCCTATTCATTTCCTGACAAAGTCAGTACATATATCGGATTTGATGATATTTTGTCCCACCTTATTGAGGCAGGTTCTGATATGTTTTTAATGCCTTCTTTCACAGAACCCTGCGGGCTTAATCAAATTTATAGCTTGAAGTATGGAACAGTTCCTATAGTTCGCAAAACAGGCGGATTAGCTGACACTGTCAAAGACTGGGATGAAGAATATAATCACGGCAGCGAAAAAACGGGCACCGGATTTTCCTTTACTGACTTTACAGGTTTAGCAATGACTTCCTGCATAAAGCGCGCGTTTGATACCTTTACAAATCGTAAAGATTTTTGGCGGCAGATTATGTATAACGGGATGACAAGAAATTTTTCTTGGGATGTTTCAGCTGGCAAATATTTAGAATTATACAAGAAAGCCATTCATAACAGAGAGAATATGTGGTAAGCAATTTGAATCATTTGCAGAGTGTTAAAATAAAAAAGGGTCACGATAAAAGAATAAATAACGGTTATCTATGGTTGTTCTCAAACGAAATTGAACATCCCCCTAATGAAGTAATAAATGGAGAAGTAGTTGATATTATTTCTCCAAAAGACATTTTTATTGGCAGGGGATTTTACAATCGCAATTCGCTTATCAGCGTAAGATTAGTAACAAATTCAAAAACGGAATTATTGACTGACTTGCTGCAATGCAGAATTAGACAGGCAAATGAGTTCCGAAACAAAGTTTACAGCAATAGAACTGCTTATAGAATGGTTTTTAGCGAGAGCGATTTATTACCCGGACTTATTATTGACCGATATAATTCAACATACGTTTTGCAGGTAAATTCTGCAGGAATGGAACTGTTGCTTCCGTCAATTGTTGATATACTTAGCAGAGATTTTCAAGCAAAGAGTATTTTCACGATGTCTGAAAAGTCGATACGTCAGTTTGAGGGATTAGATTGCAATAATACTTTATTA
Organism: uncultured Ignavibacteriales bacterium; assembly: GCA_903929035.1. GTDB lineage: Bacteria > Bacteroidota > Ignavibacteria > Ignavibacteriales > Ignavibacteriaceae > CAIYTF01. The sequence goes on along the minus strand of CAIYTF010000188.1, from coordinate 21,112 downwards.
TTCGGGGAACAATGTTCGGAAACTATTGAAGTAGCGAACATTAAGTATTCAATTGACTTTATAACAGGGCAAAAAACAGGCTTTTTCTTCGATCAGGCTGAAAATAGACCTTACCTTGATAAATTGAGTAAAGATTGTACTGTTTTTGACGGATTTTGCAATTCGGGTGGTTTTGGACTTCACGCGATAAAAAACGGTGCGCGGCAGGTGGTATTCGCGGATATCAGTCAACAACAAATTGATGCAGCGGCAGGGAATATTCGCTTGAATGGGCTGAAAGAAACAAATGCAGAGTATTTTACGGATGATGTTTTTGACCTGCTCGAGAAATTTAACAATGACGGCAGATTATTTGATATTGTTATTATTGATCCGCCGGCTTTCACTAAGTCAAAAAGCAAAGTTCAAACTGCATTAAAGGGCTACGAAAGGCTTCACCGATTAGCAATACAAGCATTAAAACAGGGCGGCATACTTGTAACCACGAGTTGTTCACACCACGTTAATGAAATTGAATATCAGCAGGCTATTCAAAGAGCTGCAACGCGAACAGGCAGTATATTGCAGTTAATCCATCAAGCAGGCGCAGCTCCGGATCATCCAAAATTAGGAAGTATGGACGAAACCGCGTATCTAAAGTTTTTAGTTTATAGGAAAGCCTATTTGTCGTAGAATGTATGTTATGTAAACTAATTTATATAAATACTATTTTAAAAATTAATCAGAACACAAATTGAAATTCTATTCCCCATTAGAGATATAATCATCCCTGATGTTTTGCTATCATACTAAGAAGCCTATCTAAACATAGTGTAAGGGTTATTTCTAACTTTTTCAGATGTTCTATGGCGATTATTTATTATTTCATAGTTAGTTCTTCGCTGAGTCTCATACGTTGAATAACTTTGAACAGGGGCAACCTGCAGATTATATTCAGCCGCCAAAACTTCTGTTTCAGGAATAGCTATTGTATGTACAACATTATCTCTTTCAGTTGTAAAATAGGCAGATACATTGCTTGCCGCAATTGAAGCATCAGCAATGCTGCGTTCAGCATTATGTGTTTTGTGTTTGTAAGCAAAATAAGAACCAAACAAAAACACTGATATTAATGTTCCAAAAATGAGGAACGCATTTTGTAAAACAGGAAACAAATCCATAATCATACTCCATTATTTTTATTTAATTAGGCAATCAGCGTGCCACAAATAGGTGTTGATTTTAGCATATTATCAAATGTTTTTTTTCTTTGTACTTGAATCATAAGTAATAAAATGAGAAATTGTATTACTTTGATACAATAATTACGCGAGATGTGTTTTTGAAAAAGCGATGTGTTTTTGTTTATATATTTTATTTATTGCCCTTGATATTTTTAGTTGAAAGCTGCGATGATTCAACTACTATAAACCAAATAGATCAGACCATTATTCCATCTTCCAATGTTTCTTTTAGCCAACACATTCAGCCGGTACTAATTGCAAAATGCGCATATTCGGGCTGCCACGATGAATCAGCGAATGGTAACATTGTGTTGACGAACTATTACGGAGTTGTTAGTAATCCTATTATTATCGTGAAATATACTCCGCAAAACAGTAAATTAATTCAGATAATTAAAAAACAGGTACAGCATTCTGCGCCTTTTTTATCATTCAATGATAATCAAATAGCCGGATTTGAAACTTGGGTTAAAGAGGGTGCTCAAAACAACTAAAAGAAGCGATATCAAAACCAATTTTCTGATCGATACCAATTTATTGTACGATGTATCCCCTCTTCAAGATCAATTGTAGTTTCAAAACCGAAATCCGCCTTAGCCTTTTCGTGAGAACAAATCCAGTAACTTTGAGTTATGTCTCTTGCTTTTTCCAAATTTAATGTTGCGGGCTTTGATTGAAACATTGAAATGAACTGTGCTGCTGCCGCGATCAGATAAACTGCCGAATGTGGTATTTTAAACCGCAAAGCCCCTTTACCCATTGCCAATTTGGTTTTCTCTATTATTTCTTCCCAAGTATAGAAACTATTTGAAGTAATAAAGTAAGTCTGACCAACAGATGTTTCTGACATCGCGGAAAGAAAAATTCCTCTAACTAAATCATTCACGTGAATTAGGCTGATTAATTTCTTTTCAAATCCTATCGTGGTTGTTACGCCTTTATTGTAGGAATTAAAAAAAATGAATATTTCTGTATCCCGTTCACCATAAACAGCAGGCGGACGAACAATCGTTATCGGCAATTCTTTTTGGTAGTCTAAAGATAGTCTTTCCTGCGCGAGTTTACTGATTCCATAGGAAGTGATAGGTGCAGAAATATCGGTTTCTTTGGAGCCAAGCGCAACGCGAGAAGGTCCAGCGGCAGTTTCGCTGCTTACAATAACAATTCTTTTTATTGATTCCTTTGTTGTAAGGCAAGCCTCCAATAAATCTTTGGTTACCCCGGCATTCCCTTTGAAATAGTCATATCTATTTTTTGCCTTTACAACTCCCGCGACGTGAAATACATATTCCATTCCGCGAAGTGATTCAACAAGCCTGGATTTATTTTCAAATCCGGTATTTACCAGATTTACATCTTTTTCTTTCAACCATTGTAAATTGGCTGATTTTCTGACTAAACAAGTAACTTCAAAATTGTTACTTAGAAGATAGTCAACAAGGTGTGACCCTACAAAACCGTTGGCTCCGGTTACAAATGCTTTTCTTTTAATTACTTTACTCATTATAATATTGTTAAATTATTAAAGAAAAATTACTAAATAATTACTATTTTTAAAGATAATTTTTTCCATATTCGGAGGACAATTGGATCTTTTTCAAAAATGTATTGACTTTACCCGTGCAGATGACATAAAAAAGGCCGGGCTTTACCCATATTTCAGAACTATTCAGGAAAATGAAGGTCCTGTAGTTAAAATTAATGGTAAAAATATTGTAATGGCCGGCTCAAATAACTATTTAGGATTAACTGCTGACGCGAGAGTCAAAGAAGCTGCTAAAAAAGCATTAGATAAGTATGGAACCGGTTGTTCCGGATCGCGTTATCTAACCGGCACAATAGATTTGCATAATGAATTAGAATTTCGCCTTGCTAATTTTATTCAAACAGAAGCTGTTTTGTTATTCTCGACAGGATACCAAACTGCACAGGGAGTTATTCCTACGCTTATCCAACGCGGTGATTATATTGTTTCAGATAAAGACAACCACGCGTGCGTTGTTGCCGGACTTTTAATGGCAAAAGGAGCAACTTTCCAATCCGTTCGATATAAACACAATGATATGGAGGATTTTGAAAGAGTTATTTCTAAGCTCCCGCTTGAAGCAGGAAAATTAGTCATCAGTGACGGTGTTTTTTCCACGGGGGGTGAAATTGTTGATTTACCAAAGCTGAATGAAATTGCCAAGAAGTATAATGGCAGACTGTTAATTGATGATGCACATTCCGTTGGCGTTATTGGCAAAGGCGGCAGGGGTACCGCGAGCGAATTTAATCTTGAGAAAGAGATTGACCTTACTATGGGAACATTTAGCAAGACATTTGCTTCGCTTGGCGGTTTTGTTGCAGGACCGGAAAGAGTTATAAATTATTTAAAACACAACTCCCCTGCTCTTATATTCAGTGCATCTCCCACACCGGCTTCAGTTGCGGCTGCTTTAGCTGCATTAGACATTTTAGAGAAAGAACCTGAACGCGTTGATAAATTAATTGCAAACGCGGCTTATATGCGAAAAGGACTTACTGACGAAGGATTTCAAGTAGTTGACGGCAGGACAGCAATTGTACCGGTTATTGTTGGCGATGATATGCTGGCTTTCAAAATGGGTCAAATGCTGTTTGAACAAGGCGTGTTTGTAAATGTCTTTATATCACCCGGAGTACCCCCGGGACGACAAATGATGCGGACAAGTTATATGTCCACTCACAAAAAAGAGCATCTTGATTTTATTATTGATGCTTTTAAAAATGTCGGCAAAGAACTTGGATTAATTTAATTACTTATCATTCAATTTATCAAAAAACCAGATTCGGAGATATTAATGGCTATAAACATTAAAATGGTTCAGAACAAATCTGAATTGAAAACTTTCATAATGTTCCAATGGGAGGTATATAAAGGTGATTCTATCTGGGTTCCGCCTCTTATAGCGGATAGGAAAAAGATACTTAATAAAGAAAAAAATCCGTTTTTTGAACACGCTGAAGCTGATTATTTTTTGGCATATAAAGACGGCAAATTAATGGGTCGTATTGCAGGGATTGTTAATCGTCTTCATAACGAGATACACGAAGATAAAGTTGGCTTTTTTGGCTTTTTTGAGTGCTTTAATGATCAGGAAGTTGCCAATGCATTGTTTGATACAGTTCGTGAATGGCTAAAAAAGCGAGGAATTGATGCAATGCGCGGTCCGGCAAATCCTTCTGTAAACGATGAATATGGAATGTTATTAGAAGGATTTAACGACTCGCCCCGCTTGCTGATGACATATAATCCGAAATACTATACTAATCTTTGTGATAACTATGGTTTTGCGAAAGCCAAAGATTTATATGCTTATAAATTAGATTCGGATAAGTTATTGGCAACAGATAAACTTAAACGCGGTGCTGAAATTGCAGCTAAAAGAGCAGGTATGACTCTGCGGGAGTTGAATATGAAAGACTTTCAAAACGAGTTAAAGAAAATTAAGGTTATTTATAACAAAGCGTGGGAAAAAAGCTGGGGGTTTGTGCCTCTTACTGATAAAGAAATTGATGCACTTGCCGCGGATTTGAAGCCGATTGTTGAGCCAGGATTAGTTTTGTTTGGAGAAATTAATGGCGAACCAATTGGATTTAGCTTAACAATGTTAGATTACAATCAAGTATTCAAAAATATGAACGGAAGACTTTTCCCGAATATTTATAAACTTTGGACTCAGAAAAAGAATATAAATTGGGCACGTGTTATTATTCTAGGGATAATTCCTGAATATCAAAAACGCGGACTTGATGCATCATTTTATTGGGATATTATGATGAGAGCGAGAAAAATGAATATTATGCGCGGTGAGGCAAGTTGGATTCTTGAAGATAATATGATGATGAATCGCGGGGCTGAACTTATGAAAGGTGATATTTATAAAAAATATCGCGTATATGAAAAAGCTATTTAGTATTTCTTAGATGCTGTGCAGCAAATGAGTTTCCTGTCCCTGCTTATGATATTTTTGAGTTTGATAGGGGCAGGTTATCTTATATTATTTTTCTTAAAAGTATATTATTTAGGAATATATTTTATTCCTGTTGATATTAAGACTCTTTCTTTAACACCTCATTTAAATATATCCATTGTTATTGCCTGTAAAAATGAAATCCAAAACCTTCCCTCACTCACTAAATCTCTATTAGAATTAAACTATCCCCGCGATTGTTTTGAAATAATTATAGTAAATGATAATTCCAATAATTATACAACAGATTTATTAACTGAATTTGCCTCTGTTAAAGAAAATATCAAAATTATTTCTGCAAATACCAAGAAATATCCGGCTAAAAAAGGGGCAATAGATATAGGTATTTCTAATGCACGGTATAATTACATTTTGGTAACGGATGCGGACTGTTCAGTTGAAAAAGACTGGATACTTTGCACGGAATCTGCATTTCGAGGCGGGGCAGATGTTCTTTTTGGTATCGCTCCGTACTATTCAGTTTCAGAATTTCCTGGAAATTTCTTTTGTTATGAGCAATTTTATAATTCCGTAACATCTTTCACTGCAGCTTTATATGGCAATCCTTACACGGCAGCAGCTCGAAGTTTTGGATTCAAAAAAGAAGTTTATTACTCTATAGGCGGATTTGATAATATGCAGAACAGTTTAAGCGGAGATGATGATTTGCTGATATTAGAAGCCCTGAAAATAGAAAAAGTTGTTATACCTATCCCCTACTCACTCTCAGGCAGAGTGTTTTCGCATCCACCCGCTGAATTTACATCCTATTTGAAACAAAAAAGCAGACACACGAAAGCATCTCATTTTTACCCTGCAAAAGAAAAAATATTACTGTATATTTATCATTTGACTAATTCAGCACTTCTTCTAAGCGTATTCATAGTACATATACATTTTGCTTTCATTGTTTTCCCAATACTTAAAATATTAGGCGATGTTCTGATTGCAGGATTGTTCGCGAAGAAATTCAACTATCAATTCCGTTTTTTAAACTTGCTATTCTATACGTTCTTTTTGGAGCTTATTGCTCCGGTTCATTTTATAAATAGTGTATTAAAAAAGGATCAATGGAAATAAAAAATGAGACTTAACGAGCTTAAAGTCGTTCTGCAATATATAAACTAAGAACGCTACCGCGATGGTGAAATTAGTTCAATAGATCTGCGAATTCGCCTCAGTGTTTCCTCTTTTCCTATAATAAAAACGATATCATATACCCCGGGTCCACCGCCAACACCGGAAACAGCTACACGTAAAGGATGAATAATTTGGGCGGCTTTAATACCAAGTTCATCAGTGCATTTATGCAGGGCGTGTTCATAGTCTTCTTTGGAAGTACACTGTAACGTCTCTAATTCTCCAGCATATTTATTCAAGTACATAGCTGATTCTGTAGTCCATCGTTTTTTTATGGCTGCTTCATCATAGTCATCCGGTGCAGTGAAGAAATATTTGGAATTCTCTAAAATTTCGTGAACAAAACTTATCCGTTCTCTCATTGCATCTACAACAAGATTCAAATACTCATCTGTAAATAAGATAGAACTATATTCACTTTCAGCTAATTCTTCTTTGAGCATTCGTGTAATATCAGCGGTTGAATTCCTCCTTAAATGTTCGGCATTCAGCCAGCTCAATTTTTGCAAGTCAAATACTGCTCCAGCTTTATTCACGCGTTCTAATGAAAAAGCTTCAACTAATTCTTCAAGAGAATAATATTCTTTATCATCTCCTGCAGTCCATCCAAGCAGCGCGACAAAATTTACAAGTGCTTCTTTCAAGAACCCCTTCGCGCGGTAGTCTTCCACTGCAACATCGCCCTGCCGCTTGCTCAATTTAGAACGATCAGCATTCAACAGCAGCGGGAGATGAGCAAATAACGGAATTTCCCAACCAAACGACTGATAAAGCAGCACGTGCTTAGGTGTTGAAGAAAGCCATTCCTCACCGCGAATAATATGAGTGATATTCATAAGGTGATCATCAATTACATTCGCGAGGTGATATGTTGGGTAGCCATCGCTCTTGATCAAAATTTGGTCATCTATGGTATCAGTTGAAAATTCCACTTTACCGCGGATAATGTCATCAAATACTACTTTATTGCCGGCAGGTATATTTAAACGAAGCACGTGGTTTTCACCATTGCTGATTCTATCGGCAGCTTCTTTTTTGCTTAGGGTAAGGCAGTGTTTATCATACTTAGGCTGCGTTCCGGCAGCCTCCTGTTGCTCGCGGAGAATATTAATACGTTCGCTTGTACAAAAACAATAATAGGCACTTCCCTGTTCTAACAAATGGAGAGAATGATGTTTATAAATATCCAATCGTTCCGATTGTAAATAGGGTCCAACATTACCCTCTTTACCAGGACCTTCATTATAGTCTATGCCACACCATTTGAGAGAATTTATCAAACTTTCAATCGCTCCCTCGACATATCTTTTCCTGTCAGTGTCTTCAATTCGTAACAGGAATGTTCCCCCGGTTTTTTTTGCAAATAAATAATTATATAACGCGGTGCGCAAGCCTCCAACGTGAAGGTATCCTGTTGGACTTGGTGCAAATCGCACTCTCGGAGTTTCACAAATCATTGGGTAATTATCCTTGTGTCTTGAGCGCGGTATAGCGTTTTACTTTTTCAATAAATTCCTGACTGTCAATAGGTTTTGGGATATAATCTGATGCACCAGCATCAAGGCATTTCTCCTTATCACCCTTCATTGCAAATGCAGTGAGTGCAATAATAGGCGTGTCTTTATATTCAGGAATTTGCCTGATTCTTTCAGTAGCCTCAAATCCGTTCATCACAGGCATTTGCATATCCATTAAAATGATATCAAAATGCTGCAGTTTCACTTGTTCAACAGCTTCAGCACCATTTTCTACAACTATCACGGAAGTAAAACCATTCTTTTTCAAAAGACGTGTTACAATAATTTGCGAATGTTTGTAATCCTCCACCAGCAAAACTTTGGGAGAATCTGATTGAACTTTCAATTCTTCCGGTGCGCTTGGCTGCTCATACCTGTTTATCATTGAATTAATAGTATCAGCGAGATCCTCAAGCTTAGTACTTTTTTTGCTCAAAAGCTCGGTAAACATACCGTCAATTTTTTTCAAGTCTTCAGCATAATTTTCTTTACCTGTATATATGATAATAGGTAAGTTTGCAAATTTTGGCAGCGATTTAATTTGCTTTATCAGATCAAATCCGTTTAGTTCCGGCATATCAAGATCGATTATAGCTAGATCTAATTGCATATTTTTAATTAGCTCAATAACTCTTGATGAATGTGATTCGGTAACCGCGGTTAAACCAACTGATTCAATAGCACTTTTGACAAGATTTAAAGTGGGTACATCATCGTCCACGCATAAAACAGCAGAATCTTTTTTTAATTTATAACTGGTGAGAACTTCAACAAGGTCTTTGTATCGTATAGGCTTAACGAAATATTCAACCGCCCCCATAAGGTAAGCTTTTTGTTGTTCGGCTTCAACAGAACAAACAATTACAGGGATGTATTTAGAATGCTCATCTTCTCTAAATCTTTTTAATAACTCCAAACCATTGATATCAGGCAAGACAATATCCATTATCACGGCAAGAAACATTTCAGTTTTTACCATTTGTAATGCTTTGATACCTGAATTAATAATCGTTGGTTCATATCCCCATTTGTTAAGATAATTACTCAATAATTTGGATGTTGCATAATCGTCTTCAATTACTAGGACTTTATTTTTTCCTGATTCGCGGGGCAAGTTGCCTATCTTTGATTCTAATGCACTTAGAACATCTAAAGGAATATTAAAATTAATTGCCACACCGCGTGCAGGACTATACACCAAGTCAAATTTTCCGCCCATCATCTCGATATATTTCCGCGAAAGAGGAAGTGATAGAATAGAAATGGGATAACTCTTAAAATTCTTAATATCTAATATCGCTTCTGCCGTGAACAATTTTGCAATATTTTGGACAGGATGAAATGACCCGCTATTCGAGATCCTAATTTGCAAATTATTTGCCGATGTCAAAGTAACACTCACGTTAATTTTTCCTGACTCGGTAATATTTGAAAGAAAAGCGACAAATTGTTGAAATATAAAACGTAATTTAATAGTATCTGTTTTAATGGAGTCCGGTATGTTTTTGTCAACTTGTCTTTCAAGCTCAATCGAACCAAGTAATGATTTCGCGCTCACAAGCGCGAACACCTCGTCAATCAATTGAGTAACATTTGTCGCGGCCGAATTAATAGGGAGAATGCCAGATTCAGCTTTCGCAAAATCAACTAAATCGTTTATGAGGGATAATAATTTTTGCGCATTTTCTTTGAGCGTTGCCGTATATTCATTTTGTGCAGAAGTAAGTTTTTCATCACTCAGCAGAGATGCAAAGCCCATAATGCTGTTTGTAGGAGTTCGCCAATCGTTTGCTGCCTCGGCAATAAATTTACTAAATGAGAACCCTTGCCCAATTTGATTTATATTCCGGAATTCCAATATCGAAAGAAGAAAATTTCCTGCTATCTCGAAAAACTGTCTTTCTGCAGAAGTGATTGGAGTCCGTTGAGCTAACTTAAGAATATATTTATCACCGGCAGAAGTTTTCAACCAAACACAGCAGTCAAAGAACAAGTGATCAATAGATTTTATCTCGCAACTGGGATCTGAGTGAAATTCAAAATTACTATGTTCGCTTTTTAGAAATTTGCAGGCTGAACAGTCATATATAGAATCGGTTAAAAATATCTTTGGAGCATTAGCTGATTTTCCTGCTAAAACAAGCTTGCCTCCATCATTTACCTTAAACAAGAGTGAAGATTGAAATTGGAACTCATCGCAAATAAAATCGCAGAACCGTTCAACAAATTGCGGAGCATTCGTTGCTGCCATATCTTTAAGAGTATTAAATTGCGAAATGAACTTTAGGTTCGAAGTATGCATACTATCGTCTTCTTTATGTTTAGTTATCTTACAAAATTAGGAAATTCGGAGCGAATTGGAAAGTGAAGACAACAATTTTATTCCATTTGTTATTTTCTATGGTTTGTGAAACAATTTTATGGTTATCTTTCACTCTAACCTGAAACTGCATTGTATTTGTAAAAATTGAAAAAATTATAAAAAAATCCATAATATATTCAAAATTACGAAGTTGAACGAAAATATCAAATCTAATATCGCTCCAATTCAACTATTAATTTTTCTGCTTGTTCTTTATTTTCCAAAAGTCCGCATCTTAGAGCAGTTTCAGCATCTGATTTAGCTGACTTAAATGCCGCCATATTAACATTAAGTAATGCTCTTAAAAAATATGCATTAGCAAAATTGCCGTCAACTTTTAGAGATCTATTTACTTCCAAAAAGGCATTATCATTTTTCCCCATTTCTTTCAGACAAAACGCTTTTTTAAAATATGCCATTTTATTACCTGCATCAAGTTGTACTATCCGCTCGAAATCAAGAACCGCGGAGTTAAAATCACCTTGTTTAATTTTCAGTTCTCCTCTTGCAAAATAAGCATCAATAAAGTCAGGTTTACTAAGAGCTTTTGTCAAATCTATCATAGCACCGTTATTGTCCCAAAGCTCAATTTTTGCTAAGGCGCGATTTAAATAATATTGGTGTTTACTCTCCGCGAGGTCTATTGCCTTACTGAAATCGTCCATAGCGTTAACATATCGATGTAATTTCATATAAGCAAGTCCGCGGGCGTTGATAAAAACAGGATTACGGGGAGATAAAATAATTGATTTTGTAAAAAGTTCAGCTGCTTTGCTAAATTCATTATTTGCCAACTCCATTTCCCCCAGTAAATGATAAGCTCCCGGGTCATTTGGAAATTGCTTGAGATTCAAATAGTAATCCTCTTTTGCACCGGCAATGTCATTCAAAGTCTCTCTTAACTTCCCGCGTACTTGACGCAATTCATAGTTATCCGGTTCTCTTTCAAGAATCGTTGATAAATCAGCCTCGGCTTCTTCATTTCGCCCAAGCACGATGAATATTTCACAACGCAGCTTTATGGCATCCAAAAAACCGGGTACTGCCAAAAGAGCGGATTCAACTTCTTTAAGTGCTGCATCATAGTTTCCTGTCGCGACATATACCCTGCCTATTAAACAAAATGCTTTTGCATTACCCGGGTTCAAAGCAACAGCCTGTTTCAAATCAACTATCGCATCGTCATATTGATTGAGATACAGTTTTACTTCTCCCCTGAGTGCCCAAGCGTCATCAATACCCTGCTTTATTCGGATTGCATCGTTAATATTTAATATTGCTTTATTATAGTCCCCTTTTCGAGTATATATCTGCCCGCAAAGATAAAATGCTTCATATTCATCCGAATTAGATTTGAGAAACTGGAGTACATCGTGTAATGCCTCGTTATATTTCCCTTGATTAAACAGAATACGACCGCGATGAAATTGAGCATTAGGATAGCTGCCTGCTATCCTAAGAAACTGATTGATATCTATTAGTGCTTCCGCCTCATTCCCAAGTGCTATTTGGGATAGCGCGCGGGCGTAAAATATCAAACTTTTGAAGTCAGGCTCCAACTTTAATACTTCATTAAAATCTGCAATTGCTTTGCTATGCTCTTTTAATTGCTGGTAGCATAGACCGCGTGTGTGATATGCACTCGTCAGTTTGGGGGAAAGTTTTATTGCCTCTGAGAGGACAGTAATACTTTGGGAATATTTATTTTCACGATATCCGGCAAGCCCTTCTTCCATTAATTTGGTAGCTTTATCAGAAAATATATTTTTTAAGAAACTCATTATCTATTCTCAACTGATTTATTAATAGCAGCAATTAAAAATTACTAATGCAAAATATAATCAAAATCATTTGTGCTTTTGTATTTAAAAATAAGGGAATTGTCTTTATCTTGCAAAATCAATGTATGAAAGTTTTGAACTTTACATATAAGCAAATATTTTTCTTTTTTATTATTCAACTTTATCATTTAGAAGGAGTACAGTATGCCTTTCATTTCTATAAAAGAATTTTTGGATGATTGGAAATATGAATCTGAAATGACTATCAAGACTTTTGGGGAACTTACGGATGTTTCTCTCTTGAAAAAAGTCACCCCAAGTGGAAGATCTCTCGGTAAAATCGCGTGGCACATCACTTGCACGATAAGTGAAATGATGGGAACTGCCGGAATAAAATTCGAATCCCCTCTCGATGAAAAAACGGTACCGGCTAAAGCAGAAGAAATTATACATTTCTATAAATCAACTAATGCCACTTTCATTGCTGAATTATCAAAATTATGGACTGATGAAGAATTGAAAGACACTATTCCTATGTATGGTGAAACCTGGGTAAAAAGCAGAGTACTTAGCATACTTATACTGCACCAAACACATCATCGCGGACAAATGACAGTACTGATGCGTCAGGCTGGATTAAAAGTGCCGGGAGCTTATGGACCTTCTTATGAAGAATGGGTAAACTTCGGGTCAGAACCACAAGAATAAAGTCAACCAAATTGTCTTTTCATAAATGAGTTCACTCTAATAAGCCACAAAACAACTTAATCAAGGTTTGATTTTGGCTCAATATCACAACATCTTTTTTCGAGTGAACTCATAAATACAAATAAAAGTCGGAATTGGTCCCTACGGCTATCTGAGAAAGATTTGTACACTAATCTATATCTACATTAAATTCAGCAAGACGGGAATTCAAAACGTAATAAAATTATGTATTCAGACTTTTTTATCTGCATATATTTCATTATCTATGAATAATTATTTTAGCTATATATGGATTTTTGAAAGTAAAAGTGCATATTTAGAGTAACGAATATTATTAATTTGAATTTTCTAAGAGTTAGAGGATATTATGTGCGGTATAGTAGGATACATTGGTTATAGAGACACAAACCCAATCTTGATTGAAGGATTAAAGCGACTTGAGTATCGCGGATATGATTCCGCGGGAGTTTGTATATTAGTTGACGGTGAGACTGTCATTGTAAAAGATAAAGGTAAAGTATCGCACCTTGAAAGTTTACTTGATGCGAAGAATGTACACAGTACAATCGGTATTGGGCATACGCGTTGGGCAACACACGGCGAACCAAACTTTGTCAATGCTCATCCTCATTCAAATGAGGAGGGAGATATCGTGCTTATCCACAATGGTATAATTGAGAATTTCAATACACTTAAAAAAAGCCTGATAACTCAAGGATATACATTCAAATCTGATACAGATACTGAAGTACTAGCGCATCTGATTGATGTATTTATGAAAAAAGGAAATAAATTATTCAGGGCAGTCCGTCTTGCACTCTCCGAAGTTGAAGGTACTTATGGACTTGCAGTTATATCAAGCCGTGAGCCTAATATACTAATTGCCGCACGGAAAGGTTCTCCACTCGTAATTGGAGTGGGCGATAAAGAAAACTTTATAGCCTCTGATGTTTCGGCATTAATTACTCATACAAAGCAAGTTGTTTATCTTGACGATGGTGAAGTCGCGGAAATTACTGCAGAAGGATTCAGAGTAAAAACTGTTCAAGATGAAGAAATAAGTAAAGAAGTAACTGAAGTATTCCTCACGCTCGAAGAACTTGATCGCGGCGGCTATGATACTTTTATGTTAAAAGAAATTATGGAACAGCCTGAATCCGTGCTTAATTCACTTAGGGGCAGACTGTTGCTTGATGAAGGAACTTCAAAGCTTGGCGGACTTGAAAACGTCCTTGATAAATTAGTAACTGCCAAAAGATTTATTCTCACTGCCTGCGGAACATCGTGGCATTCGGGACTTGTCGCGGAATATATGTTTGAACAGTACCTGCGAATTCCCACTGAAGTTGAATACGCGTCAGAATTCCGATATAGAAACCCCATTATTGAACCCGGTGATGCCATATTCTTCATCTCCCAGAGCGGAGAAACCGCGGATACACTTGCAGCTATGCACGAAGCAAAAAGAAAAGGCGCATTGTGCATCGGTATATGCAATGGTGTTGGCAGTTCTATTGCAAGAGACAGCGACAGCGGAGTTTATATACACGCTGGTCCTGAGATTGGCGTTGCATCAACAAAAGCATTTACTTCCCAGCTCACGGTATTCGCGTTAATTACGCTATTACTTGCCAGAAAAAAAGATATGAGTCTTGCAGATGGTAAAATAATTGTTGAAGAATTTAAACTTCTTCCGGGGAAAATTAAAAAAATATTAGAACTTCGGTCACGGATAGAGGAGATTGCAGAGGTCTTTAAGGATACACCTAACTTCCTATATCTTGGCAGAGGCTATAACTTCCCTGTCGCGCTTGAGGGTGCCTTGAAACTAAAAGAAATATCCTATATCCACGCTGAGGGCTATCCTGCCGCTGAAATGAAGCACGGACCCATAGCACTTGTTGATAAAAATATGCCGGTAGTTTTTATTGCTCCTAAGGATTCTACTTATGATAAAATAAATAGCAATATTCAGGAAATTAAGGCTCGGAAAGGTATAGTGATTGCAATTGCTACTGAAGATGATGACAGGATAGATACTATCGCGGACTATTCAATAAAAATTCCCGGAACTATCAGGATGTTAACTCCTATTCTTTCCGTGATACCCTTGCAGCTTCTTGCTTATTTCATTGCCAAGAAAAAAGGTCTAAATGTCGATCAACCAAGAAATCTTGCTAAAAGCGTAACGGTAGAGTAACAGATTTGGATTTTATGTCTCCAAAAAAGGTTCTGATTATGGGAGCCGCCGGTCGTGACTTCCATAATTTCAATGTTTTATTTAGAAAAAATAAAACGTATAACGTATTGGCGTTCACTCGCGGCTCTTGAAGATATCGAAAATGGAACTCAAATAGTAAAGTAAAATTGGAGAAATTTAATGTCAGTTAATATGAAAGGAAAAAGTCTTATCTCTATCAATAATTTGACTTATGAAGAGATTTGGCAAATTTTCGAATTTAGTAAACTACTGAAACTGAAACGACTTTCCGGTGAACCGCATCGTTTGCTTGAAGGGAAAAAATTAGGAATGATTTTCTCAAAACCTTCCACGCGTACCCGTGTTTCATTTGAAGTAGGTATTTATGAATTAGGCGGTATAGGATTATACTTTGGTCCAACGGATTTGCAGCTTGGAAAAAGCGAAAACATTTCGGATACGGCAAAAGTTTTGTCAAGATACCTTGACGGGATAATGATCAGAACCTTTGCTCATCAGGATGTAATAGATCTTGCAAGATATGGCTCAATACCTGTTATTAACGGTTTAACTGATTTGTTACATCCTTGTCAGGTACTTGCCGACCTTTTCACAATTTGGGAAAAAAAAGGAAATCTGAAAGGGTTAAAACTTGCCTATATAGGCGATGGCAATAATGTGGCGAATAGTCTTCTGAATGGTTGTTCAAAAACAGGAATGAATATCTCTATAGCATCTCCTTCAGGATATAAACCGCAGAATGACATAGTTGCAAATGCAAAACGGAATGCAGCATATTTTGGCGCTAAAGTTGAAATCCTTGATGACCCGATTGCTGCCATAAAAGATTCTGATATTGTTTATACAGATGTTTGGGCAAGTATGGGACAAGAAAAAGAAGCTGTTGAACGCAAAGCAGCTTTTGCAAAATTCCAAGTTAATCCTGAATTAGTTAAAAATGCAAAAGATGATTATCTGTTTATGCACTGCCTCCCTGCTCACCGCGGCGATGAAGTGGTAGATGAAGTAATTGATTCAGCTAATTCCGTTGTCTTCGATGAAGCTGAAAACAGGTTACACGTGCAAAAAGCAATTATGGCACTTGTGATGTAATTCTATTTTGAAATACACTCTATATCAAACTATTGGGAACTTACCTTGGCATAATATCACACTTTTGAACCAATTTCTTGATTTTTACAGCTTTTAATTTATAAGATTTATCTATGTGGAAATTGTTCGGGCGTTTTTTTTATGCAATATTTATTTTGATACTTGTAGTCGCCGCGGGGACTTTCGGCTTCTGGTTTCTAAGCGGGTATCGCAGCAGTTTGTTTGATTCTTTCTATATGACCATAATAACCATAACCACTATTGGATATGGAGAAATTATTGATGTTGGTTCTATCCCTTATGGCAGGTTATTTACTCTCATCATTGCGCTTTCGGGAATAAGCACGTTTACTTTTATTCTGACAAATTTCACTGCATTTATGGTTGGCGGGGAAATGATTCAATCTTTTCGTATCCGAAGAACAATCAAGAAAGTTACTAAAATGAAAAATCATTATATTATATGCGGCAGCGGTGAAGTCGGTTTTCAAATAGCTGAAGAACTTTTATTAACAAAACGAGATTTTGTAATCGTGGATAAAAGTGATATTGAATTAAACCGGTTTCATAGTAAGGTACTGTTTATAAAAGGCGATGCAACGGATGAACCGACTCTTTCACAAGCCGGCATAGAAAATGCCGCGGGACTTTTCGCGGTGACCGGCGATGATAATTATAACTTAGTTATTTCATTTACTGCTAAACAAATGAAACAGAACCTTAAAGTAATTGCCAAATGCAAAGAGACTCAACATATCGATAAAATCAAGAAAGCCGGAGCAGATTCCGTGATTTCTCCGTATCTTATCGGTGGAATGAGAATGGCATCTGAAATGATAAGGCCCGCTGTGGTCACTTTTTTAGACACGATGCTGCGCGATCGTGAAGGAAGTTACAGAATTGAAGAGATTAAAGCTAATGATATTTATTACGGAAAGCCTCTTTCTTCACTCAATCTTGATAAATACAGAGAGATACTCTTACTATCAATAAAAAACGAAAGCGGATTGACATTCAATCCGGGAGGAAATTATATCATATCTTCGGACGATGTTCTAATTTTTATGTGTACTCCTGAAGGACGTGGTGATTTATCTGAGGCTTTGGACAGGTGAATAGCAGTCAATCCTTAACTTTCATAACAATATAATATCCAGGAAGCATCGTAACTAAGACCCACGCGAAAAAAAGTTTATATCCCATTTGCGCTTGCATCCACCCGCTGAAAAGTCCCGGGATCATCATACTCAACGCCATAAACCCTGTACAAATAGCATAATGTGCCGTCTTATGTTCGCCATCGGACAAATGAATCATATAAAGAAGATAGGCAGTAAACCCAAATCCATAACCGAATTGTTCAAATGCAACAAAAGAGTTGATAATATACAAATTCGATGGTTGGAAATACGCCAAAAGAATATAGAGCAGGTGCGGAACATTAATTGAAAGGAACATTAGAAAAACCACTTGTTTAAAGTGTCGTTTTGACGAATAGATTCCTCCCAAAATCCCCCCTAAAGTAAGGGCAATAATACCAACTGTACCATAAGCAAAACCAACTTCGGATGTTGATAATTCCAACCCCCCTGCAATTCGCTTATCAAGTAAAAAAGGAGCAGCAAGTTTTACTAATTGGGCTTCACCAAAACGATAGATTAGAAGAAATAGAATTGCAGTTCCAATTCCCTTTTTTCTAAAAAAACTGATAAAGGTATTACTGAATCCGGCGGCAACCTCTTTTAATTGTTTAGGGGAAGATTGAGTTGCCTGAACCTTTGGTAGAGCAAAAAAATGATAAATAGCGAAAAGAATAAAAACGATTCCTATACAAGCAAAAGTAATAGACCACGCCTGCGCTATACCTCCGGATAGACCTTGTAATTTAATCTCCAAATACCCAGCTATCATAACCAGAATTCCCTGACCTATTATCATCGCGGCACGAAAGAATGTGCTTCTTATCCCCAGAAACTGAGCTTGTTTATTTTGTTCAAGCGACTGCATATAGAAACCATCGGCTGCAATATCGTGCGTAGCAGAACTAAAAGCAACAAGCCAAAATAATCCTAATGTTATTTGTAGAAACATTGGCAATTGTATAGCATAAGCAACCCCGAGAATACAAAGTCCGGTCAGAAACTGAAGCAATATAATCCAGTACCTGTTTGTTTTATAGAACTCAACAAGCGGACTCCATAGCGGTTTAATCACCCAAGGCAAATAAAGCCAACTTGTATAAAACGCGATCTCGATATTTGATATACCAAGTTTCTTATAGAGGATAACTGAAACTGTATTTACTAATACATACGGTATCCCCTGCGCAAAATAGAGGGAAGGAACCCACTTCCATCCATTAGTAGGCTTGGATGAAATAGTATTTGACAAAATATTCTTAGTCAATATGTTTTTTGATAATTTATCATTAACAATTAACCATTAATAATTATCACATATTCTGCGACATATATATGCGCTTTAAGCCTAATAATACTGCTCCAAAAGCAGGCGAAGACTTTGCTTTCTTCAACCTTATATCAGGTAATTCTTCTGTTATTCGCAGGTTTAATGTATTAGAGAAAAAGTTTTCAGTAGTTATCAAACTGCCAATAAAACAAACTTCCAAATTTTGAACTGTTATTTTTCGATGCATTGTTCGGATATGTTCAATTAATTCATTAATCTCATCTTGAACAATTTTTAACGCGGATAGATCTCCTTGCTCGGCCGCGTGAACGACCGTTCTTGAAAAATTCGCGATATCAAAATTGTGAGAATAAATTTCAGTTATTAAATCTTCCTGAAACTCTATTTTATAGTCACGTTGTAAGAATTGAGTCATCAAGGTGCTTTCGCCGCGCCCATCTAAATGGCGGGCTATACTGATAAGCCCTTTTCTCCCGAGTTGAAATGCACTCCCCTCATCACCAATGATGCGGCCGCATCCGCCTACCCGATATACTCTGTCTTTGCTGTCTTTTCCGTACATAATAGAACCTGTTCCTGCTATTAATATACTTCCGGGATTCCCATTAAACGCACCTTCGAGTGCAACAAGAGCATCACTTTCCACGTACATATTTTTATATGTTATATGTTTTGTATGTGCTAAAACCCTTAGTGCTTTTTCTAACGATTGAGCTTCAACACGCCTGCCGCCGCCTGTTGTGCCTATAAAAACAGATTCAATTTGATTCTGATGAACCTTGTTTTTCTCTTTACAACTCTCAATCAAGTTAAAAATAGTCTCTGCTGCTTTCTCTGCACCAATATGCAGAAAATTTGTAGGTCCACCCTTGCACTCGCAAAGCTGCTTTTTTTGTTCATCAACAAGAATGCAGGTGGATTTAGTGCCGCCACCATCAATTCCGATATAGTACTTCATAAACCTTACCGATAATAATAAAAATTAAAGCGGGGAAAATAGAAATTTTTTGGATGGAATTGTTAAGTATTAATGGCTGTGAGGAGAAAGATATAGAAAAAGGGCAATACTAAGCAACATTATCACTACAATAGCGATAAAAACTCTTTTAATAATTTCACGTTTACGTTTCTTTCTAGCTGCTCGGTTAGTACTATCCAAATCACGGAGATAGTCACCTTTGCCGGCTTCCCAATTGTTCATCATTCTAACGATACTAATGGTTTAAATAATGTACTCTAAAAATCAATTCGTGGGCAGGGAGGGAATTGAACCCCCGACACATGGATTTTCAGTCCATTGCTCTACCGACTGAGCTACCTGCCCAAATACAGAGTACAAATATAGTTGTTTTTTAATTTAAAAAAAATATTTTTTCAAGAAATTATCTGTGTATGTAATGCTATTTCTTCAAGGATTGATGATACTTTAAGACATTTTGACATATCGCCTGAAAAAACAATTGCTTTTCCCTTGACGTGCACTTCAAATGTCATTGTACGGGCTTCTTCAAAAGAACAATTAACAGCCTTAATTATCTGCTCAATAACCTCATCGAATGAATGCCATTCATCATTATACAGCACTACCCTAACCTCAAGTCCAATTGAGATATCTTCTTTGTCCTCAATTTCTTTTTCAAAATCAGGTTTATATGGCGAAATTTTTTTTTCCATATTTAATAATTCAAGATGGTTTTAACCTAATAAATTTGTTCACGCGTCTAATAAAACGGCAATTGCTTTTTGGTCAACCGCTTCATTATTAATTATTTTGTTCATAGTGTCTATATATTTTGTTGTAATTGATATTTACAACAAATAGCATACACTTTCAGCACAAATATCCGAATAAATGACGGCATTCTAAAATAGAAAATTAAAATTTGTGGATGGTGAATAGGTTTGATATTTTTGTATACTCTAAACGGGTAAAATATTTACTTTATTAAATGATTGAAAATTAGAAGTTAACAGCAAGTTCAATTTATCTTTATCTATTTGATGCGCTTGTCTTATCCGGTTATCAATACACTCTTTGAATACTTCAAAATTTTTATGGAAAATCGAGTATAAAACTTTCTTTTTTATATATTTCCAGAATCTTTCAATCAAGTTCAAATTTGGAGAATACGCGGGAAGAAACAGTAATTCTATCCCCAACACTTTTGCATATCGCTCCACCAATCGACAGTGTTGATATCTTACGTTATCCAATACAAGCGCAATTGGTTTACCATAATACTCCACATATAGTATTTTCATAAATTCACAAAAACATTTTGCGTTGAGAGTCGTTTCATTGGTGTATATGGTGACTTTTTTAGTGACTGAATTCAATGCTCCCAATACATTATATCGTTTGCGACCGGCCTGACTTCTCATATAACATCGAACCTTACACCACACCTTGCCAAGTAAAGTTGTAAATATAAAATGCGAGGCATCCACGAATAAAACTTCTTTTTCTCCACTTGCAGCTTCCGCCAAGAGTGGTTCTAACTTTTTTTTTTGAATGATTCTCTTGCTTCTTCTCTTTGTTCGTCTTTACCGTCACCATTGCCGGGTATGCTTCCCATTTTCAAAAACTTATACTTCATTCTTTTAATAAAACTCCGAATTTGTGTCGGACATCGTTTTATACCT
>CAIYTF010000187.1 GCA_903929035.1 uncultured Ignavibacteriales bacterium | reverse complement strand
TCCGCGCTTGTCCCGATTCTATCGGGGAAAGCACGGAAGTTGAAAACATATTTGCCGATGAGAAAATGATAAGTACCGTTATTAGAAATCTTTTGACAAATGCTGTAAAATTCACGGGAAAGGGCGGGGAAGTCACCATCGGAGCGAAAGCGGCAGAAACCGGTATGATAGAAATATCGGTAACAGATACCGGTGTCGGAATTCGCAAAGATGCGATTGATAAGTTATTTATAGTTGGCGAAAAAGTGGGCACAACCGGAACAGAGAACGAACCAAGTACCGGTTTGGGACTAATTCTATGCAAGGAATTTGTTGAAAAGCACGGCGGCAAAATTTGGATAGAAAGCAAAGAGGGTGTCGGGAGTACGTTCTTTTTCACAATACAAAAAAAATAATTGTTAATTGGTAACTACTTTAGTCTCCTGAAATCAAGAAAATATACGGTATGGATATTATGTCCCAAAGGGACTAAATTCAAGAACAGGCTGAGTAGTTACCAAGCAAGTAAACTTGATTACAGTTGATCCCGCGTGAAAATTGACACTTTATATGATCCTGTTAGCGAGTTGGTATAAAACCCTCCAATGATTTACAGGCGTGGTGTACACCAAATCATAAAGCTATCTCCTTGCACTCCGAACAAACATCGCCCGTAAAAATTATTAGCCAAGCTCTCAGGCCGGATATCGCTTTTATCTCCTCCGATGCCAGGTATCCTTTCACTTGTTCTATACCCGCTGCCCTGACTTCGTCAAGTTTGCCGGCGTTTTCTTTTTTGATATACTTCAACTCGAAAAGGTGTTGATACTTCGGGCGATACTGATTCCTATGCAGGAAAAGCAAATCCGGATATTTCTTGTCCATTTCAGCTTCGCTTTTGATAAAATAGGAATTGGTGATAGATACATAAACCATAAAAATCATTTTGATGTATTTTTCATCAAATTTCATAAGGTCGCGGTTCGAGAGTTTTGCTAAAATATTTTCGATTATTTTTATCAGAGGCACGGCATCGTTATTGTTCGCCATCGCTCTTATCGCGTTCTTTATTTCCTCAGTTTGAGTTTTAACATCGAAATCATCGCTTAATGTCTTGGCGAAGAAACTCCAATATACCACTTTAATAACGTAGTTCGGTATTTCGAACGATAACTCGAAATCCAAAGGCTCTTTGATTGTAAGCAGTCCGTTGTAATAAAGCAGAGAAATAAAATCATCCACCGTGAAATCTCTTTCAAAGCTGTATATTTCCGTTAGTTCCGCGGGAAACGAACCGATTTCCAAAATGGTTCTAATCGCATCGATATTCTTGTCGTAATTTTGGAGTTTAGCCAAATTTTTAATTTTGGAGAAATCGCTTATAATATTTTTATCGACCATCTGCCTCGGGTATTCCATAGTCCCTGGATTTATTTCGGAAATAAACCTCAGCAGCATAGCCGGATTGTAAAGTTTTGTTGCAGCTTTGGCAGAGAACAAACTGCCGTTATACCAAGCAGCAGCATCTTTCATAATTGTATCTGCAGTGGAATCAGCGATACCCGGGAAAAGGTCGTAAAGCATTTGTTTTACTTCGGCATCGGTGAAACCCGCCATTTCATTAAACGCGTCTTTGCCTGAAATATTCGTTGCTATGTTAAATCCGCTCGTCATAGAGTCCAATGTCACCGGTGTCACTCCTGTGGCGAAAAACCTATCTATTACGCCTTTTCCCGTATATAATTTAATCGTCTCATAAAATTTCCTGACGAATCCGTTTTTTGAAACTATATCGGCAAAAGAAGTAAAATTAAACGACAGTATCTCGTTCGTGAAATGGTCATATTCATCGATTAGAACCATTATTTTGTGTTCGAGTTTATCGCTTACTTCCGTCAAATAATAACCCAGCGTGCTGGACGGATAAACATTTTTCAACACTTCAGCGAATTCGCTTTTTTCGAGTAATTTATAGTGCTTGTTAAACTCGATTAATCCGAATTTAATTTTGTCGTTAAAGCCCTCCATAACATCTTCAATATTTTGGGTGTTAATACCGGTGAAATCGAAGTTCATCACATAATAGCCGTTTCGTGCTTCACTCGGATTTTTACCTGCATATAGCTCTCCGAACAACGAATCGAATTCAGCTTTGTATTGAATACCGTAATAATAATTCAGCGTTGAAATGAGCAATGATTTTCCGAACCTGCGCGGACGAAGAAAAAACAGAAACTTGTTATTCCCGCTTTCCATTTTCTTGATGTAATTCGTTCTATCCACGTAATACAATTTTTCTTGCATTATGGTCCTGAAATCCGAGACACCGTAAGGAATATCTTTTTGTGTTTTCATTGTTGTACCGAAATTTATTCTGATTAAATTAGTATATGTCAAGTTTTACACATAACCCTTTAGCTTATGATCTTTGATAGATATAAAATATTCTCGCTAATCGCGAAGCCATCGAAAGTAGTTGAAAAATCACTTTGAGCAAATATATCATAAATTACGGGATTATTTTTGTTATGGTCGTTTTTTTAATTCTCTAAATGCCAAAATTGTTATCGAAAAATTCGATCCTGTTTCTTTTCAGCCAGTTCTTGAATTTGTCCCAAAGGGACTAAATTTGAATAACCGTGAGTACTAACTCACGGAAAAGTAAGCCCAAACAAATAACGTCCCCGAAAAAAGTAGTTACTAAATAAGCTCCATATTTTTCTCCTCTCTTTTTTTGGGGGGAAACTCAAATTTATATTTTCCTTCTACTTCTTCTTTCGTATGTTTATTATTTAAAACTTTCCCTGTTCGCGTGCATCTAACAACGGTATGGAAAGATTTTTAGTAATTATATCATTGATTCTTTAGTATGAAATTGGCTCTCTGTCAGATTGACCCCACCGTCGGGGATGTTTACGGTAACAAGGAAAAAATTCTTGCCGGTTACAGGCAGGGTGTTGACGCGGGTGCAGACATCGTTATTTTTCCCGAGCTTTCGCTTGTCGGGTACCCGCCGCTTGATTTGGTTGAAAAAAAAGGATTCAGAGAGGAAGCCCATAAAGCAGCCCGTGAAATTGCCGCCGTAACCGGTTCTGCCGCGATTATTTTCGGCACCATTACCGAGCTAAATGAAGAATTCGGCACTAACATCTATAATTCGGCACTGCTTTGTTTCGATGGCAAGGTTCAATTCATACAGAACAAAACTTTGATTCCCAACTATGATGTCTTTGATGAAATGCGCTACTTTGAATGTGCTAAAGATGTTGACATTTTTGAATACCGCGGTGAAAAGATAGGCATATCCATTTGTGAAGATATTTGGAACGACAAAGATTTTTGGAAACATAGGCTCTACGAAAACGACCCTGTTGAACGCCTCCTTCATAAAGGCGCAACGCTATTGATTAACATATCTGCAAGTCCTTATTCTTTCGGCAAACGTACCGAGCGCAAAAATATGCTTTCATCTCTGTGCCGCGTTGACGGACTCCCTCTTGCCTATTGCTGCACCGCCGGCGCGCAGACAGACCTTATTTTCGATGGCGCGAGTATGTGTTTCGATTCCAACGGCAAACTTGTGGCACTCGGCAAATCATATATAGAAGACTTTATATTATTTGATACCAAGAAAGATTATCCTGAAGTAACCTGCATTGAAGGCGGATTTGCAGAAGAAGTTTATACTGCCTTGGTACGCGGATTAAAAGGTTATTTTCAAAAACTAGGGTTTAAAAAAGCGGTATTAGGTCTAAGCGGCGGCATTGATTCCGCGCTTGTTGCAGTGATTGCAGCAGAGGCTTTAGGCGCGGAGAACATTCACGCTATACTATTGCCGTCCAAATATTCAAGCCGGGGGAGTATTGATGATTCCATTGCTCTAATACATAATCTTGGAATTTCTTACGCTGAAATTCCGATTCAACCCGCTGTTGACAGTGTTATTGATTCAATGCAGCCGGAGTTTGCCGGCAAGCCGCAAGACCTTACTGAAGAAAATATACAGTCGCGTGTTCGCGGTATCTTATTGATGTCATACTCAAATAAACACGGTAACTTATTACTCACAACCGGCAACAAGTCGGAAATGTCTGTCGGATACTGCACGCTTTATGGGGATATGTGCGGTGCCCTTGGGGTTATCGCCGATGTGTATAAAACCGATGTATATAAACTTGCCGATTATGTTAACCGAAACGGCGAAGTAATTCCCCGTGCAATTATCGACAAAGCCCCATCCGCGGAACTGCGTCCCGATCAGAAAGACGAAGATTCTCTTCCGCCCTATCCTGTATTAGACAGCATCCTGCGTATGTACCTCGAAGAAAACAAAGAATATTACGAAATTGTCGATACCCTCCGCGATGAATTGCTCGTCCGCAAAGTATTGCGTTTGGTCGATCTAAGTGAATTTAAACGCCGGCAGGCAGCTCCGGCATTACGTGTTTCTTATAAAGCATTCGGCTACGGAAGAAGGTATCCCCTTGTCCAGGGCTGGAGGAGATAAATTATGAAATTGATTTTTAGCATTATCGTTCTTGTTTTTGCAATCGGTGTTTGTGCAAATGCCAAGCCTGAAGAACCCCGCAAGGTTACTGTCACGGTTTTCCCCGCGCTGGATAAAATTGTAACCGCGAACCCATTGCCCTTGCTGATAAAAATATCCGTCGCTCCGGGATGGCATATTAACTCAAACAAACCAAAAGAAAACTTTTTGATTCCTTCAGTTGTCAGCCTTCTTGATACATCTGTTTTCACATTATCTGATATTAAATACCCACAGGCACGTGAAGTCAAACTTGCTTTTTCCGATGTTCCTCTAAGCGTGTTTGAGGGCGATGTATATATAACTGCAAAGCTAAAACTGAAATCAGATAAGAAGCCGGGACAGGCTATTCTAAAATTGTTATTTGATTATCAGGCGTGCAACAACGCGAATTGTATCGCTCCTTCCCGGGAAATGGCTGTCTATCAGCTGTGGGTAGCCGTAAAAGGCGAAACAGTCAATGCAATAAATCAGGATATTTTCACGGAAGTTGCCCAGCTATCCGCGGCAAAGAAACCCGGAATCCCAAACGATTCAATGCTTGAAAAACTCAAGAGTCATAGTTTTGCTTTCAGCCTGCTCTTACTGTTTGTTTTGGGACTTGGCTTAAACCTCACGCCCTGCGTTTATCCTCTCATCCCTATTACAATAGGCTTTTTTGGAGGTCAGAGTGAAGGAAGAACTTCACGGCTTGCAATTATGGGCGGGCTGTATCTGCTTGGAATTTCACTTACATATTCTATCATTGGTGTTGTTACCGCGCTCAGCGGCACGCTATTCGGCGCGCTCTTGCAAAATCCATACGTTGTACTTTTCATCGTGCTTATTTTTTTCCTTCTATCTCTAAGTATGTTCGGATTGTATGATATTAAAGTGCCTGATTTTCTGATGAAGAAATTGGGAACATCACCCGGCGGATACTTTGGCGCGTTTTTTATGGGCTTAACGATGGGCATTGTTGCCGCGCCCTGCATTGGTCCCGTTGTAGTCAGCCTTGTTACAATCGTCGCGGCAGAACACGACCCTCTGCTTGGTTTTTTACGGTTCTTTTTTCTTTCTATCGGGCTTGGTGCTCCATACTTTGTACTCGCTCTGTTTTCAGGGAAAATCAAACAGCTCCCGCGCGCGGGTTTGTGGATGGAATCCGTCAAACATATATTTGGTTTGGTGATGCTTGGATTGGCTATATACTATGTCGTACCGCTTCTCCCTGAAGCAATAAATCCTTTTGCACTGCCGATATTCATTTTTCTTTCAGGTCTATACCTGCTTTTGTTTGAAAATGCAGCAGGCGAAAGCACCGCTGTTCTCAAGGGTATTGCCGCCAAGTTCACCGGATTTGAAATATTCAGAATTATCCTTTCAGTTGTGATTATTGCTGTCGGCATATATCTAATGTATCCTTCAAATACCGGTTTAATTGCTTGGAAGCCGTATTCACAAGAAGAACTTTCCAAAGCCGGCGAAGCAGGCAAACCCGTTATCATTGATTTTTATGCCGAATGGTGCATCCCCTGCAAAGAATTAGATAAAATGACATTTTCCAATCCCGCGGTTATTGATGAATCCGCGCGATTTGTCAGGCTCAAAGTTGATCTCACGAGTTCGACATCAGAAGCGGCGGTTAACCTGATAAAAACTTTTAACATAACCGGAGTCCCCACGGTAGTTATATTTGATGCATCGGGAAATGAAGTTGAACGAATAACAAAATTTGTCCCTGCAGATGAATTTCTTAAATCGCTGGTACAAGTTAAATAAAATGAATGTAACTGTTTAGGTAGTCTTACTATTCTCCGTTAGGAGAAAAATGTTTGTAGAAAAAAAGGCAAAACCACGAGTCTATTTTTCCCGTTTGGGAATATATGTAATTTTAGGGACAGGTAACGAACAAAACATATATTCCCTACGGGAAATGACGGCTACGGGTGGTATATTTTTTCTACAAACATTTATTCCCTATCGGGGAAAAAATACTCGTTTTTTGACCTAAACAGTAATAAATGAATTTAGTATTTCAATATGCCCCATATACTTGAATCATATCGTCAATATTTTCCGTACCTAAAAACAGGCAGGATTTATTTCAATCATTCTTCGGTCAGCCCGATGAGTACCTTCGTGACAAATAAGCTCAAGGACTTTACAGCTCTCAGCAGCGAGGGTGCAATCGATGATTATATGCTTGTACTCAAAACTGCTGATACAACGCGCCGGCAGCTTGCATCCCTGCTAAACACCGACGCGGATAGATTTGCTTTCGGTGACAATACGTCCAACGGATTAAATCTGCTCGCGCAGGGATTACATCTGAAACACGGAGATGAAGTAATTCTAAACAATTTAGAATTTCCGGCTAACGTGTATCCGTTCCTCAATCTCCAAAGTGACGGCGTTAAAATCACGTTTGCAAAATCACGCGGGGGCATTGTTACGGCGGAGGATATTATCGACTGCATTTCACCCGCGACCCGCGTTGTGTCCGTGAGCCTCGTGCAATTTCTTACCGGCTACCGTATAAATCTGAAAACACTAACCGATTTCTGTAAACCACGCGGCATTATTGTCTGTGTTGATACCATACAAGGATTGGGCGGTGTGCAAATGGACTTATCGGAAACTCCGCTTGATTTCATTGCCTCGGGTGTTCAAAAATGGATGATGGGACCTATGGGGTTTTCTTTCATCTACATTACCGAAGAACTGCAGGCACGGCTGCGTCCCCGCTATGTCGGCTGGCTTTCGGTTATAAACGCGTGGAACCTGCTTGACTATAAATTGGAACCGCGTAAAGATGCCGCGGCATTTCAAAACGGCACGATGAACGTGATTGGATTAATGGGCTTCAGCGGCGCGCTTGAACTCTTCGATTTAACCGGTTCACAAAACAGGGAACAGGTTATTTTGGACAACACCGAATACTTTATTGCCAAGCTTTTGGAACTTGGACATACCCCTTTAATGCAGGATGTTCAGCGCGAAAACCTTGCCGGCATAATAACATTTCATCCGGCAAACGGTCAGGAAATTTTCAATCACCTGCAGTCAAAAAAGATCACCTGTTCACTCCGCGAAGGAATGATAAGATTCTCCCCGCACTTCTATAACACCAAAGATGAAATCGATTTGGTTATCGAGGAACTAAAAGGGTTGTAATGAATTTTTTACCATTTATTGTAACTACTTTAGTCTCCTGAAATCAAGAAAATATATGGTATGGATATTATGTCCCAACGGGACTAAATTTGAATAACCGTGAGTGACAACTCACGGGAGAATGATAAAAAGCATCTATGTCCCCGAAGGGGGCAAATTCACGCCGCATTAGTTCGCCCC
>CAIYTF010000186.1 GCA_903929035.1 uncultured Ignavibacteriales bacterium | reverse complement strand
GTTTGTAGAAAAAACATACCACCCGTAGCCGTGATTTCCCGTAGGGAATATATGTTTTGTTCGTTACTTGTCCCTAAAACGACATATATTCTCCCGTGAAACGGGACAGGCTCTAACGGGAAAAATAGACTCGTAGTTTTGCCTTTTTTTCTACAAACATTTTTCTCCTAACGGAGAATACTAAGACTACCTAAACAGTTACCAAATATTTATCTTAATCTGTTAGAGAGAATCATCAACAAAGCAGGAAGCCTGTACGGACAAATTCAAGAACAGGCTGAGTAGTTACGTTAATGGTTAGTTGTAAATTGTTAATTGAGGAGCCTTTCCTGAATTGTAACTCTTTTTATCTTGTTGTCGGTTTGGTATTACTCTTGCAGACAATAATTATTATTTGTAATTTTATACTTCAAGTATAAAATTGCAAATAAATGAAAAAGTATATTCCACGCGTTCTTGAGACTGCACTTATGAAATATCTGAAGGTATTTCCGATAGTTGGTATAATCGGACCAAGGCAGTCAGGTAAATCCACTATGCTCAAACAAATGTTCTCCGATTTATACACTTATGTCACTTTCGATGATCCTAAAATTGTTGCCCAACTTCAAGATGACCCTGATAAGTTTATGCGAATCTATGACAACAGAGTCATTTTTGATGAAGCGCATAAAGCTCCTGAATTATTTGACATATTAAAACTTACCGTGGATAATGATCGAGATAACTATGGCAAGTACATCCTTACAGGGTCCGCGCAATTCGCGTTAATGAAAGGTGTTTCGGAATCTCTCGCGGGAAGAATAGGGTTACTTTCATTACTGCCATTTCAATTTAGGGATAAATTAGAAATAACATAACAGATAAGGTCTGTTTGTGTTCTATTTGGATTCCAATTCGAACAATAAGCAGGATAATGTTATAACTTATTATTAATTCATTCCTTAGTGAAGTGCCAAGCGCGCAAAAACAAGATTCGGTATTCAAAGGAGGCTATCCAGAGACAACGCTTCGCGGCTACGAGATGAGCAGCGACTGGTATTCTTCATATCTTGACACGTATCTGAATAAAGATTTACGTTCACTTATGAACATCGGTGATTTACGTGATTTCAGAAAACTAATTCAAATACTCGCGGGCAGATGTTCACAAATACTCAATATGGCAGATGTTGCACGGGATATCGGGGTGACTGTCAGAACAATCAGTAAATGGATTTCTGTATTAGAGGCATCGTTCATAGTGTTTTTAATTTCACCATTTTATAAAAATTACGGAAAGCGTTTGATTAAATCGCCAAAGTTATATTTCTACTATTTCCCTGTCAATTATCCTGCATTTATTTAATACTGCAATCGCGACAAAGAACAGCAGACTAATCGGATATTGACCTATTGCTTCCTGCGGAAAGTTTGCTAATGTTAAGCAGAAGAGAGTTGTTAATAGTGCTAATGAATAGCACTTTAATTCCGGATCGCGAATTCTGAAGTAATCCCTGATGCCGACATAAAACGCGGTAAACAAAAGCGAGACATAAAGCAATAATCCCATCCAGCCCGTTTCTGCTGCCACGCGGACGAATCCGCTGTCCGGCGGAAAATTCGATAGAGGCGACCACGGCGCAAACTTTTTACCCCACTCTCCAACGCTGCCAAGCCCGCCGCCCATTGGATGAGATTGTATAAACGGCTTTATAAATGCCTGATTACGAACACGTACTTTATACGAAGCATCATTCGTGGGATTAAATGCCGACTGGAACCGCACCAAATTAGCGTTGGAAGTAGGAATTTTTACCAGAATGAATCCAAAGAAAAACATTAAACCTGTAAAATAAAGTGCTCTTTTCTTCAAAGTGATAATCGCGTAAAACACGAATCCTACAATCGGGAGGACATACGCGGCACGCGTTCCCGAAAAAAGCATACCGTATAACATAAGAACGCCGATAACAGTTAAAGTCCTCTTTACAAGTTTTGAAAACGGTCCGGTCGATAAAATGATACATAACACACCTGTTATAGATAACAAGATACCAAAAACCAGAGGGTCGGAAAAGAAAGAAAACTTCCTGAACTTACCTGCTTGATAAAGAAGCGCGTAACGTTCAGGGGAGGATTTTATCCATTGCAATTCAAAAGCCTGCATCCCTACATACTCCTGATAATATCCATAGAGTGTCGCGAGGAACGTGAGAACTATCCACTGGGCTATCAGCATTGCAATCATTTGTTTGGTATTTATCGCGTATGTAAGCAGGAAATACAATATCATTATTCCGGCAAAACTGCGAACCGTATATACCCAAGCCAGCACTGATGCCGCGGAAGGATTGGCGGCTTCCAATAGATTAAAAATAACCCAAACCAATATTATCTTACTAATCGGATTTTTTGCAAAATCCCAATTGTGTTCTTTTATTTGTTTGATGATAAGCCCGAAGAACATAAGAACAATCAGAAAATCCATAAGCAAGCCTACCTGAATGTCACCTATAATCCGTTTCACCCCGAGCAGAAAAAATGAAATTGTTATCGTGAACATTATTCCAAATGTGAAGTCCAGCATACAAGCAACAGCCAAAGGAACACCAACAAGAAGCACCATCAAAACAATGCCGATTTTATAGCCTGCCGATATCATCAACAAAACAAGAACAAACGAAATTATGGAAAGGAGTATATAGCCAAACACATTGTTAAAGCGAGACTTGAAAGCCTCTGAAAAAAAGGCTTTTATCCGCTCCAAAAATGATTTGTATTCCGGCTCCGGCTCTATTAGATTTAATATGAAATTATTCATATAAATCTAACCTTCGCGTTTTCGCGTGAAAAATTGTTAATGTTATTTTTTAACAAGCCCTAAAAGTTACAAAAAAAGATTAATATCTTTAGAGATGCTTCTTGTTTTTGATAAGCGATGACATATCCATTTCGATCTGCTCCTCGCAATAGAAAGGTTCGCCATAATCTTTGCCAATTTGGAATCCGTAGAATTGAGAACGCGATTCAATATATTTAATGAAGCGCGGTTGACTAATAAAAGTTTCCGGCTCTTTGCTGCGAGGGTTGTGAAACTGCGTGTCAAAGCAGCGCACTGCTTTCATTTTTGTTTCAAAAGTATCTGTAATATCAACAATGAAAGATGGCGTGAACGCGAATGACTGCATATAATAGTAAATGTTTCGCGGACGATATGCTTCCTGCGCGACACCTTTATCAAATGTTTTTATTTTTGACAGTCCGGAATAAAAGAATGCCTGTTTAACCAACTTGCTGGCGTGTATATGATCCGGGTGCCGATCGTTTTTGTAAGGAGCAAAAATAACTGAAGGTTTATATTTCCGAATCGCGGTGATGACACGTATTATATTTTCTTTGCTGATGTGAATATCTCCATCGGGGAGGTGCAAGTTTTCCCGCATTGCAGCCTTTAGCACGATCGCTGCTCTGAATGCTTCTTTCAGGCGTATATCAGCAGAACCGCGGGTACCAAGTTCGCCTTGTGTAAGATCAATAATACCCACTTTAAGATTATCTTTGGAGAGTTTAGCGATAGTGCCGCCCATAGATAGCTCAGCATCATCGGGGTGTGCACAAAAAACAAGTGCATCCATTGTCATATCTGCCACTTTAATTTATTATGAGAAAAATGAATTATGCTTCATTGAAATATATAAATAAGGAATGAAAATAATACAGACGAAATGAAAATAATATTTTCATTTCTCAGTTTATAATAGTGCAGATAGCGCGGACTACTGCTGAAAGGCGTACCGCGTCAAATATTCTTTGCTCGGCTGCCCCGTGTTTTTGCAGTGATGCTTCGTGGGAACCAACACACATTTCGCAGCCGTTTACCGCGCTTACTGCTAAACTTACCAGTTCAAAAAATTCTTTCCCCAATACCGGATTTACCATAATATTCATTTTAATTCCGGCAGGCAAAGTCTGATAGGAATCTTTTTTAATAAAATGTTTGAACCGGTAGAAAACATTGTTAGCGTTAAGAAGTGATGTGCAGGCGTGGATTTCAGCCACCTCGGCATCTGTAGCTTCGTTTTGTTTAGCGAGTTTAGTGAATGAATCTATCAAAATATGATTCTTTTCATTTACTGCAATACTAAGAGCAAGCAGGTATGCTTCTTTTAAATTAAACAATGGCGAATTCAGAACATTCTTCAAATTAATTCGCGCATCACGTAGATATTTTGTTTCGCCTATAACCATAGCCTCAAGTGAAATATACTTCGCGTTTGGGTCAAGCAGAAGGTCTTTTAGTAAGTCTTGTTTTGTTTCTTCCACGATATGTGTTTCCTTTGTTTGTAGAAAAAAAATGGTTCGCTATACGGGGAAATATCGCGAACCATTTAAATAATGCCTATTCTTGTTTTAAGTCCTTGTAAAAAAATAACCTTTGCATCTTCTAAATCTAACCTTCGCGGTCTTCGCGTGAGAAAATGTTAATGTTATTTCTGAACGTGTCCTAAAATTAAAGAGTTGCTTCACCCTTTACCCAGTTACAAGGGCATAATTCATCTGTTTGCAGTGCATCAAGAGTACGTAATATTTCTTTCACGTTTCTGCCGACACTTAAATCATTCACTGACACGAAACGAATAATGCCTTCGGGATCCGCGATGAAAGTGGCACGATAGGCGATTTTCTCGTTCTTCTCGAGAATGCCGAGAGCTTCAGAAAGTGATTTTGATGTATCAGCCAAAAGCGGGAAGCGAAGATCACGCAAATCCGTATGTTCTCTTCTCCAAGCAACGTGCGAAAATTCAGTATCAGTTGATGCCCCGATAAGGAATGCATCGCGGTCGCGGAATTCGGAATAGTTTTTATTAAACTCTGCTATTTCTGTCGGGCAGACGAAAGTAAAGTCTTTCGGATACCAAAACATTACTAACCATTGTTTGTTTTTCTTCACTT
The DNA here is from genome assembly GCA_903929035.1 of uncultured Ignavibacteriales bacterium. Classification (GTDB taxonomy): domain Bacteria; phylum Bacteroidota; class Ignavibacteria; order Ignavibacteriales; family Ignavibacteriaceae; genus CAIYTF01. The sequence continues at coordinate 9,536 of CAIYTF010000186.1, read as the reverse complement.
CTGCAAGTGAAACATTTGCAAATTCTTTGCCTTTTTCCGTTGAAACAACGGCTTTTTTATCGAAATCGGGGAACAAATCACCAATAGTAACCATTTATTTATCCTTTTTTTTTATACTATGTAAAAAATATTAACACGTGTACATAAATTACAATTTAAGACTGTAAGTTCAAATTTAAAGTAATGAAAATAGTGGCTCTATGACGTTTGGTGTGGGTAAAAAGAAATTATTAAATTGGGGATAAAGAAAAGGAAAAAAAGATGAACAGTAAAGAGCTATTCAGTGTGGCATTAAATATGGGCAAGCCGTGGTATATAAAGGAAATAGAATTAAAGAAAAGCGAAAAGGGAAAGTTTGGAGAATTGCATATTTATTTGGATTTTGAGGTTGGTTCAAAATTCATAGATGAGAAACAAGAAAAATGCGGAGTATATGATACAGAAGAACGTCAATGGAAGCATCTTAATTTCTTCGAGCATGAATGTTATTTACACGCGCTGGGTCCCAAGGATTAAGACAAAAGCGGGTTCAGTAAAAACGGTAGAAGTACCATTGGCAAGAACAGGCAGCGGTTTCACACTGTTGTTTGAAGCTTTCAGTATGTTATTAATAGAGTCAGAAATGCCGATAAACAAGGTAAGCGAGGTAATGCGAGTAGTAGCAAATCGGATATGGCGTGTATTTAATCATTGGGTAACAAAAGCGGTAAAAAAAGACGATTTAAGCCAAGTCAAAGAAGTTGTAATAGATGAGACATCATCCAAAAAGGGACAGAACTATGTTACTGTATGCGCGGATATAGAACAGAGGCGTGTTATATTTGTCACAGAAGGCAAAGGTCAGGAAACAATAAAGGAATTTGCCGATGCACTGAAAGAAAAAGGGGGTTCAGCCGAAAAGATAGAACAGGTTGGAATAGATATGTCGCCTGCATTTATAAGCGGAGTAACTAAGTATTTACCTCAGGCAAAGATTACCTTTGACAAATTTCATACCGTAGCGATGTTAAACAAAGCGATGGATGATTTAAGGAAAGCCGAGCGAAAAGAGCATCAACTTCTCAAGGGTCACAAATACACTGTTCTAAAGCATTATGCGAAACTCAAGAATAAGGAAAAAGATGAGCTTGATATGATACTATTGGCATATCCGCGTTTGGGAGAGGCATATAGATTAAAAGAATTGTTTGTGGATTTTTGGGATATTCGCGAGAAAGAGGAAGCCTTGGGATTTCTTACATTTTGGTGTGATATGGTAATGGAAACGGATATACAGCCTTTTAAGAAGTTTGTGAGTACATTAAAAGCGCATTGGTCGGGTATAGTCAATTTCATCGATTCTCGGATTAACAGCGGTATTTTGGAAGGTATCAATAACAAAATTCAACTTGCCAAACGAAGGGCAAGAGGCTATCGCAATATGACTAACTTTACCAATATGATTTACTTCATTGCCGGTAAGTTGCAATTTGATTACCCACACTATCCGTTATAGAACCGAAAAATTAGATGAGTTCACTCAAAAAAAAATCTCTTTCTTTTTAAAAAGGTTAAAATATTTTTTCCTGTGAAGTATAACTACGAAAAAGTCCCTGACATTTCGTATAATTATTTACAAAATATTTTTTATCCTATTCAAGCCTTTGCAATGTATATAATAAACAATTTTGAAAAAAATATCAATTCAATAAAAGGAATAATTCTATGAGCAATAAAAAATTCATACTACCTGAAGAAAAAATGACAAAAAGCTGGTATAACATCATTGCTGATTTACCGATACCACCGCCGCCGCCGCTTCATCCGGGCACAAAACAACCGATTGGTCCATCTGATTTAGAACCGTTATTCCCGATGGAACTCATTCTTCAAGAAGTAAGCACGGAACGATATATAGATATTCCCGAACCGGTGCAAGATATATATAGAATATGGAGACCATCTCCGTTAATCAGGGCAACCCGTTTGGAGAAAGCTTTAGATACACCCGCGAAAATCTATTACAAGTATGAAGGTGTTAGTCCTGCAGGAAGTCATAAACCAAACACAGCTATTCCCCAGGCTTTTTATAATGCACAGGAGGGAATAAAAAAATTAGCAACAGAAACAGGCGCGGGTCAGTGGGGTTCATCACTCGCATTTGCAGGAAGTGTCTTCGGGATTGAAGTTTTTGTCTTTATGGTGAATGTAAGCTTTAATCAAAAACCATATAGAAAAGCAATGATCGAGACTTTTGGGGCAAAGGTTGTAGCGAGTCCTTCAAATTTAACAAATGCAGGAAGAGCTATTTTAGCGAAACATCCTGATAGCCCGGGCAGTCTTGGAATAGCAATCAGTGAAGCGGTAGAAATAGCTGCTAAGAATCCGGATACAAAATACGCGCTGGGAAGCGTGCTAAATCACGTGTTAATGCACCAAACAGTGATTGGCAATGAAGCATTACTGCAATTTGAAATGGCGGATGATTATCCTGATATTGTTATTGCCTGCGCGGGAGGCGGAAGTAACTTTGCAGGCTTCGCTTTCCCGTTCATCGGGGAAATGCTCAGAGGCGGAAAAAAGGTGAAAGCGATTGCTCTTGAACCCACCGCTTGCCCAACTCTGACTAAAGGAATGTATGCTTATGATTTTGGTGATACAGCAATGCTGACTCCGTTAGTAAAAATGCACACGCTTGGAAGTTCATTCATTCCGCCGTCCATTCACGCGGGTGGATTGCGTTATCACGGTATGGCACCGTTGGTAAGTCATTTGAAAGAACTTGATCTATTTGAAGCAAAAGCGGTCAATCAAACTGAATGCTTTGAGGCAGGTGTATTATTCGCCCGCGCTGAAGGAATTATTCCCGCGCCTGAATCTACTCACGCTATACTTGGAGCCATCAATGAAGCGTTACGCTGTAAACTTGAAGGAAAGTCGGAAACTATTGCTTTCAATTTAAGCGGACACGGTCACCTCGATATGCAGACCTATTCCTCATATTTTGCAGGATCATTGGAAGATACTGTTTACACTGAATCTGATTTGCAGGAATCTTTAGCAGATTTACCCAAGATATAATTACTTGATATTATATTTTTTTGGCTGCCTCATTGGCTATGGCGCAGCCTTTTATTATTTTTGCAATAATATTTTATTATAGAGTTTTTTAATTGACAAGCAAAAACTTTTTTAATTCAAATTAGGCATTAGAAATTATATGTAATGCATAATTCGGGTTATAGGGCTTTATTAGAAACTGTAACTACTCAGCCTGTTCTTGAATTTAGTCCCTTTGGGACATAATATCAGTACCGTATATTTTCTTGATTTCAGGCGGCTGAGTAGTTACTATAAACTTAATATTTCAAATGCAAGAGTGTCATTAACTGAATTTTTCTATCTTATCAATGTTAAAGGTGAATCTATATGCTGGGTCATTCAAAAACTTACGAGGAACTACTTAAAATAATCGATGATTTGGAACGTGAGAACCAATCCCTGAAAGTTATATATGATCAGGACATAACTGATCGCAAGCTGGCGGGAAAAGAACTCCGCAAGTTGTCTCTGGCAGTTCAACAAAGTCCTGTATCGGTTGTGATTACTGACGTTAGAGGAATAATAGAATATGTTAATCCAAAAACAACAGAAATAACCGGATATGCAATGGATGAGTTGATCGGTCAGAACCCGCGCATTTTCAGTTCCGGTGAAATACCAAAAGAGAGTTACAAAATTCTATGGGAGACTATTATTTCCGGCAAGGAATGGCGCGGAGAATTCCACAATAAAAAGAAAAACGGCGAGCTTTACTGGGAAAGCGCGTCCATTTCATCTATTGTAAATGAAAACAATATTATAACAAATTTTCTCGCGGTAAAGGAAGATATTACAGAGAAAAAACTGATGGAACAATATCTGATTGCCGCGAAAGAAAAATCAGAGATTATGAACCGGTTGAAATCTAATTTTCTTGAAAATATGAGCCACGAATTACGTACTCCATTAGTCAGTATTAATGGTTTTTCTGAAATATTAAAGGAGGAATTAACCGATCCGGCAATGAAAGATATGGCAAACCAAATAAATATCGCGGGCACCAGGTTGACGAATACTTTGATCTCTATTTTGGACCTTGCAAAGCTAGAAGCGGAGAAAATTGAATTTAAATTTGAAGAAATTGATATTGTAAAAGAAACAAAGGTTGTTATTGATGCTCTAAAACCACTTGCTGATAGGAAAGGGCTAAACCTTAACAGTATTTTTTGTGATACTAACGTTTCATTCAGATCCGATATTAACGCGTTTCATTCAATTTTAACTAATTTAGTTGATAATGCCATTAAATTTACAAATTGGGGCGAGATTATTCTCGAATATACTCGCTCATCCGGCGCGTTAATTATTAAAGTGACCGATACAGGGATTGGAATCGCGGAAGAGCATCTTCAATATATTTTTGATGAATTCAGACAGGTTAGCGAAGGATTTGATCGGAAATTTGAAGGAAACGGATTGGGGCTGAGCGTTACTAAAAAAATTGTAGAAAATCTGGGCGGCACAATAAGCGTAAAAAGCGAACCCGGTGTTGGCACTACCTTTATTGTTGAGCTGCCAATAACGAATAACATTGGAAAATTGACCAAGTTAAATGGTGTGCAAAAAGCAAAAGAGACATTGCCGTTTGATCAGGATAGCGAAAAACTGCCTGTTTTGCTGGTCGATGATTATCTGCCTGTATTTAAAGTTCTTATGAAAGTTTTGGGGAATAGATTTGATTTGGATTATGCTGAAAATGGAGAAGTAGCCCTAAAATTTGTCAATAAAAAAGAATATTTTTTTATCCTTATGGATATTAATTTGGGACGCGGTAAAGATGGAGTTCAAATTACACAGGAAATAAGGAAAAATAATAAATATCATTGTACGCCTATTGTTGCTATGACTGCTTATGCTATGCCGAGGGACAAGGAGAAATTTCTTGCTTCCGGTTTTTCTCACTATATTTCCAAACCTTTCACTCACGCTGACATTTCTCAACTTGCAGACGAAATCTTAATGAATAGACAGCAATCACTCCACGATTAATATTGCCCATAAGCAGCACCGGAGAGCGGTCAATCTTTAATAATGTTCGCTTTTTTGGACGAGAAATAGACGTAAGTGGCAGGTACCACGAATAGCGTGAAGAATGTGGAAAAGATCAATCCGCCCACAACCGCGACACCCATTGAAACCCTGCTGCTTGAGCCTGCGCCTAACGCGAGTGCTATCGGCAATGTTCCAAGGATAGTTGATAAACTTGTCATTAAAATAGGCCTTAATCTTGATGAAGCGGCTTCTCTCACCGCGTTTAATCTGTCAAGTCCCTGTATTTTCTTTTGATTGGCGAACTCAACGATTAATATACCGTTCTTTGTTACCAAACCCACGAGCATTATTATTCCGATTTGGCTAAATATGTTGAGCGTGTGATTAAATACCCATAAAGAAAGTAAAGCACCGCCAATCGCGAGTGGTATTGTAAATAAGATAATAAACGGGTCCCTGAAACTTTCAAATTGCGCGGCAAGTATCAAGTAAATAATTAGTATTGCCAGCAAAAACGCGAATAGTAGAGATGATGAGCTTTCTTCAAAATCTTTTGCCGGTCCGCTTAAAGCAGTCGCAAAATTATCATCAAGTACCTGTGAAGATATTCTTCTCATTTCAGCTATTCCCTGTCCAAGACTTTTACCCGGCGCGAGTCCGGCGGATACTGTCGCGGATACGTACCTGTTATACCGGAATAGCTGTGGAGGTGAAACTTGTTCGTTCATATCAATGATGTTATCAAGCTGTATTAATTCACCGGAAGTATTCTTCACATATAAAGCACTAATGTCAAAAGGAGTACTCCTGTTTTCTCTTTGTACTTGTCCGATAATCTGGTATTGTTTACTGCCCCTGATAAAATATCCGAATCTTTGACCGCTGAATGCCGACTGGATTGTTGCAGCGACATCAGCTACGGAAACGCCAAGATTTCTTGCCTTATCCCTGTTAACCGAAAGTTTAAGCTCCGGTTTATTGAATTTAAGATTTACATCTACTACTTGGAATACCGGAGATTTTTTTGCCTCATCGAAGAATTTTGGCAATGCACTGCCAATACTTTCAAAATCCGGTGCCTGTATCACAAATTGTACTGGAAGACCTCTGCCGCCCCCCCCGCCAATTGTTTGCTGCTGCGTAACAATTACTCTTGCCTGATTTAATTTTAACACGTTCACTGCTAACTGATCCGCGATTTGTTTCTGCGATCTGATTCTTTCTTCAGGCTGTTTTAACATAAGGTTAATAAATCCGGAGTTTACACTTGAACCTCCGCCGCCGCCCGCTGTAACGGAAATAACTGCCTCTTTTTCATTTATGCAGGTATCTACCATAACCGCCAAACTATCCATAAACGAACTCATATAATCAAATGATGTTCCTTCCGGAGTGGTGGCATTGATTTGCAGCCTGCTTCTATCTTCCAATGGAGCAAGCTCGCTCGGTATTGCTTTGAACAAAAGAAAAACAAGCACAACCATAAAAGCCGATAAAACAAGCGCGACCCATTTGTGTTTTAAAAACATATCCAAGTATTTTGAATAAGTATTATTCATCTTTATGAAAAAAGGTTCAGTCATCTCGTAAAAACGGTTATGGTGTTCTCTTCTTTTAAGAATCTTTGCACTCAGCATCGGCGTTAGAGTGAGAGCTACAAAAGCGGATATTATTACGGAACCCGCGATCACCACGCCAAATTCCCTGAATAATCTGCCTGTTATTCCTTGCAGGAAAATAATCGGGAAGAATACCGCGGCAAGCGTGATTGTTGTTGAAATTATGGCAAATAAGATTTCCCTCGAGCCGATAATGGCGGCATCGAGCGGATCCATTTTATCTTCAATTTTAGTATAGATATTCTCAAGAACAACTATGGCATCATCCACCACTATTCCTATCGCGAGAACTATCCCGAGCAGCGTTAATACATTTATCGAAAAATTAGCGAGATACATTATGAAAAAGGCACCGATAAGGGAAACAGGAATGGCAAGCACGGGGATGAGTGTAGTTCTCCAATCCCTGAGGAATAAAAATATGATAAGAACAACAAGACAAAACGCGATTAGAATTGTTTCTTTAACTTCTGAAATGGACCTTTTTATAAATGTTGTGATGTCATAACCGATTCCCGTTTTTATATCGGCGGGAAGATTCTTTTTAATTTGTTCAAGTCTTTTATAAAACTCATCGGATATTTGGATATTATTTGCCCCGGGTTGGGCTATTAACACCACGCCTACCATCGGGATACCTTCTCTTTTCAGGATGGTTCTCTCATTCTCCGCGCCAAGAGTTACTGTCCCCACATCCTTAAATTTTATTATACTTCCCTGACTTTCTTTAATAATAAGGTTCTCAAAATCATCAATCGTGTTAAGTCTCCCGGAGGTTCTGATAGTAAGTTCAGTGTTTCTGCCTTCAACAATACCTGCCGGCAGTTCTATATTTTCACGTGCAACGGCATCTCTCACATCAAGTGCCGTTAGCCGGTACGCCGCGAGTTTATTGGGATCAAGCAATAAGCGCATCGCGTATCTTCTTTCACCATAGACACTGACCGTGCTTACACCGGGTATGGTTTGAAATCTCTCCAAGAAAACATTGTAGGCGAAATCGGTAAGTTCAAGTAAATTTCTTGAATCACTCTGAACTGTCATAAAAATAATCGGTGAAGCATCGGCATCCGCTTTTGCCACGATAGGATTTTGGACATCCACAGGCAGTTTGTTTAATACTCTCGAAACCCTATCCCGCACATCATTCGCAGCGGTCTCAAGGTCAACTTCAAGATTAAATTCAACCGTGATATTGCTTCTTCCATCCCTGCTGACAGATGAAAGAGAACGGATACCTGCTATTCCGTTTATCGATTCTTCGAGCGGTTCGGTTATTTGGCTTTCTATTACATCCGCGTTCGCGCCGGTATATGATGTACCGACATTAATGATAGGAGTATCAACAGAAGGAAATTCCCTCACGCCAAGAAATGTATAACCTATTGACCCCAATAATAAAATAATTATCGACAATACTATTGTAAGTACGGGACGATGAATCGATGCACTTGATAAACTCATAAAATTATGGTTTCTCTTTTTCCTCGAATGAGCCGATCTTTACTTTCATATTATTCTTTAACTGTAAAATTCCGGTTGTTATAATCGTGTCGCCGCCGTTAATTCCGGAAGTAACTTGGACACTGCTTTCGGTTCGCTGTGCTGTTTCAACCGTTTGCCGTACCGCTTTGCCGCCTCTATAAACAAACACCATATCACCTTTAACCTCTTGTATCAAGGCATAAGACGGGATTAACACCGCGTTAGAAATTTTTTGAAGCTCAAGTTTCACATCCAAAAATGAACCGGGAATAACTTTATTGCCCGCGTTTGAATATAGTCCTCTGACAAGTATGGTCCTTGTTGCTGTGTTTATTTTTGGCTCTATCGCGTAAACTTTCCCGTAAAGAAAGTCTTTTTCACCGGTCGGCTTGAACATTATATTATCAGCGAGTTTTATCAGCGAGGCATACTTTTCCGGAATTGTAAAATCAATTTTAATTTGTGAAATGTTCTGAAGATTGGCGATTACCGTTGATGAAGAAACGTAAGCACCCTCGCTGATACTCCTTATTCCAATCTTTCCGGGAAAAGGAGCGCGTATCTCGGTTTTAGATATTTGAACATTTAGAAGTTCTATATCGGACTTTAGCGAGTTAAGCTCGTTCAACGCGAGATCTAAATTTTCTTTACTGATGAATTGTTTCTCATAAAGCGTGCTTTGCCTGTCTGCTTTGTCCTTCAGTAATTTCAAGCTGTTTTTTGCTTTTGATAATTGTGCCTGCAGCTCTAAATCATTAATTTTAATCAGCAATTGACCTTTTGAAACGAGTGAACCTTCTTTAAAGAAAATACCTGTCACTCTGCCGGTAATTTCACTTTTTATCTCCACTTCTTCAGAAGCAAGTGCAGTTCCAATGCTTGATATATTATTCGAAATATCACGTGTAGTAACAATCAAACCTCGGACTGAAAGTGAAATATTAGCATTCTGCTTTTCATCTTTTTTATTTCCAATACTTTCTCCACTCGAAGGACCAATCCTTGGAATAATAAGTATTGTCAAAAATACAACCGCAACTGCACTATAAAGAATTATTTTAGCTTGTTTTTTCATTTTTAATAATGATAAATATTATTTTTAGTCATAAAAATAAAGTTAAGCATAAAACGGCTAGTAAATCCAATGGTAAATGGTAAATTATTAATTGTCAGATAATTAACAATTCATCATTCATAATTCCAACATCGGTTCATCCTCAATATAATCCAAATTCTTAGTTGCCGTCTTGAACGCCTCCTGTCTGTAAGGCAAAGCAATGCCTTTACCCTCCAATAAATCCTCAACAGTCAAAACCTGTATTTTATCATACCTGCCCGGATAACTTTCACTCTCGAAAT
>CAIYTF010000185.1 GCA_903929035.1 uncultured Ignavibacteriales bacterium | reverse complement strand
CTAACTACGCGGGGTGAATTTGCCCCCTTTGGGGACATAGATGCTTTTTATCATTCTCCCGTGAGTTGTCACTCACGGTTATTCAAATTTAGTCCCTTTGGGACATAATATCAGTACCGTATATTTTCTTGATTTCAGGAGACTGAGCAGTTACGATTATTTTAATATATCAATTGCCCGCCAGCAGCTTCACTATTTCTTCCAATGTTAATACATAATCAACCTTTGAAGCCGCGATAGCTGCGTCCGGCATTTCACGGCTTTCGGCTTCATCGGGGTTTTGAACGATTGTAGTTCCACCGGCATTTTTAATTGTTTTCAGCCCTTGGGCTCCGTCATTGTTCAATCCGAATGGTCTGTTTGCTCAGATTAAATTTTTTTGAAATTTCTGTTACACCATAATATCCAAGTCCCATTGATTGCAAACCGGCAAATAGACGTTTATCTTTTTCAGATAAATTATTAAAGAAAAGTATCGTGGTCTTTTCAATATCACAATTAAATTCTGTTTTATTCATACCACAAATGTACCGATATTTTGTAGTGAAACGTAGGAAGGTTAGTGTATCTGAAAATATTTGAGTGAAATTAAGTCCTTATCAATCACGGAAAAGGGGAACTGAAAATCGGAACGTAGTACCTTTTCCCACTTCGCTTTCTACTTCTAATTTACTGCTATGCCTTTCAATCATTTCCTTGCATAATAATAACCCAAGCCCGGTTCCCTGTTCTCCTGTTGTTCCATTTCTTGATACATCTTTATCGATCCTGAACAAATTGGATACCCGTTCAGCATCCATACCGATACCAGTGTCTCTCACTTCAATATGAAGCATCTCTTCAAATGGAAAGCAATTTATAGTTACCTCCCCTCCGCTGTGAGTGAATTTTATGGCATTGGAACATAGATTCCGGATAATAGTTGTGAACATATTTATATCTGCATTAACAAATGCATTTTTATCAATCTCTTTGGTGAAACTAATACTTTTGCGGGAGGCGTTTTCAGAAAGTAAGGATAGAGTTGATGCAAGGTTTTGAGAAATATTGAAAACATCCGGATTAAATATCATTGCCCCGGATTGCAGTCTCGACCACTGGAGAAGGTTCTCCAATAGCTTATACGCTTCCTCGCTGATTTTCAAAATTGATTCGATATACACTCTCCGAGTATCCTCATCAAGGTCAGAGTATTCTTCCGCCAGCATTTTAGAATAGCCCATCAAGCCCTGGAACGGGCTTTTTAAGTCGTGGGCAATTATCGAGAAAAATTTATCTTTGGTCGCATTCAGTTCCTGAAGTTCTTCAGAATATTGCTGTAGCTGCTTCATCGCATCTTTCAGTATCTTAACACCCATCAGAGAGCTCAGCAAATATGCTTCGCCATTAATTAATACCCTGACACTCGAGATAATATAAGGTAAAACTTCCCCCGATTTTATCCTTATATCACATTCAAATGAGCTGATTTCTCCCACCTCCAAGACTTTTTCTGCTATATGCTTTCTGTCCGCGGTATTAGTGAATAGCCCTAATTCCAGAGAAGTTTTGCCGAGAATCTCTTCTCGTGCATAACCAGATTCTTGAATGAATACAGTGTTAACATTTATATATTTACCGTCCGAAAGCTTAGTGAGTGCCATAGGTATTGGGCTGTATTGGAAAGTGGTCTCGAACATCTGCTGAGATTCTTTAAGTGCCTTTTCCGCTTTTTTCCGGTCGTTGATATCTACAAAGGATATGATCATCTTTTTAAGGTCCATATTCATTGCTATCGAAGCGAGTGCTTGCTTAATTTCCCCACTTTTGTGATAGAAGCTGAATTCATATTCAATTGGTGCATCCGTGGGGTTGGTCACTCTGATATTGTTATACTCCTTAAGTCTCTTCAATTCATCCGGAGGTATCTGGGTAGTCCAGCTTTTACCGATAACTTCCTCACGGATACACCCGAGTATCCGGCAGTATGCATCGTTAACCATCGTAATGGTGGTATCAAATTCATAAACACCGATAGCCGCGGAATTATTTTCAAAAATGGCTCTGAACCGTGCTTCGCTTTCAAAAAGCGCGAGGTCACTATCGATTTGCATCTGGTGTATTTTTTCAGTTTCCGCCATCACGCTTTCAACATCTGAACGTGTAAGCCTCAGCTCAAGTGTTTTCATCACTAATTCATCTAAGAGAGAGTTCTTGTCTAGAGAAGTAAATGAATTAACTATTTCTTCACGATGACTTTCTAATAGCTGCTCTGCCTGCTTCCGGATACACGCTTTTGATTGGGGACTAAATGATTTCATGAATTTCCTATAGCGGATAATTTATTGCAAAATATTCTAGTGCAATATACAAAACTGACATAGAATGTATTTTATGATTGATTATTGTTCGATAAAAAGATGAGATGGTAAACCGATAATTTTAGTCACCCGTCATATTTAAATTTGTAATCATCACAAACAAAAAGAACAATGAACAGAGCTACTAATTTTAGTGAATATCCCAAAACGAGCAAATCTTAAAAAGTTTTGCTATATCCGAGATTTGCCTGACAACAAACAAATATATAAAGGTTCAAGATACTAAGCAGTATACTCTTGGTAGGTGTTATAGCTGCACGACTACCTGCCCCAACAATAATTACACATTTAAGCGTACAACCCATTGGCTAAAGCAATTCATTATAATGATTGATGAAGTTGAAAAAGAGAGACTTGAGTTAGCTAAAAAGTGTGATTTACTAATTTCGGATATAGCTATCCCGCGATTGTTTCTTAATCAAAATTTTACTACAAAGTTTTTGTTAGAAAATCAGGATTTGGTCGAGTTTTCCCAAAAATCTTCCCATTGATTGCTGAAAATGCAACAGCGCAAAGCGATTAAGTCTTCAGCTCCCGTCATCGACCAACGCATTCCTGATTGCTTTAACCGCTGTCCAATCACCGTTTTGCAGCCGGCTTCCAAGACACCTGAACCGACAAATAATCCATTATCGCGAAATAGTTTGTAGCGCGTTCGGTGCTCGTGCTTTGTGAAATAACCAATCTCGCTTTGCCCTTTTTTTCTGCTCTTTCGATTTTGATTATAAAGCCGCGATCGCGGCAATAACGGATTTCACATACCCTGCATCTAATTGCTACGTGGTTAGCTTGCTTTCACGGGTGCGCTAAAATCAACTAATAATTCTCCCAAACCAATCTTTTATATTGTTAGAGTATTGGAAGAACCGTATTTTAACATATTACTTTACCGGAGAATTATATTATGGAAACAATTAGGGCAACAACAATACTGGGCGTTATTAAAGACGGAGTGGCAGCTTTAGGCGGCGATGGTCAGGTTACACTTGGAAACACTGTTATGAAACACAATGCATTGAAGATCAGGCGCGTAATGAACGGGAAAGCTCTTTGCGGATTCGCGGGTGCCTCGGCTGACGCGTTTACTTTGATGGAACGATTTGAAGATAAATTAGAGCAGTATCGCGGCAATGTGCAGCGGGCTGCAGTTGAACTTGCAAAGGACTGGCGTACCGATAAATATTTGCGCAAACTCGAGGCGATGCTCGCGCTTGTCACTTCAGACAGCGCGCTTATTATATCAGGTAACGGCGATATTATTGAGCCGGATGATAAGATAGTAGCTATCGGGTCAGGCGGTATGTACGCGCTTTCAGCGGCTAAAGCACTTAGGCAATACTCAAATCTTGATGCAAAATCCATTGTTGCTCATTCGATGCAGATAGCATCTGAAATTTGTATTTATACCAATGAAAAAATTCACATTGAAACTATAGAAGAATAGAAGAAATTATTTATGAAATTATTAGAGAGAGAATATACTCCTTCACAGATCGTGAGTGAGTTAAATAAATATATTATTGGTCAGGATGAAGCAAAACGCGCTGTTGGTATTGCATTGCGTAACCGTTGGCGAAGGCAGCAGGTCGCGGGAATACTGCGTGATGAAATTATGCCAAATAACATTATCTTGATTGGACCAACCGGCGTGGGCAAAACAGAAATTGCCCGTAGACTGGCGAAACTTGCAGATGCACCTTTCGTGAAAGTTGAAGCTTCGAAGTTTACAGAAGTCGGCTATGTAGGACGCGATGTTGAATCAATGGTGCGTGACTTAGTTGAAACTGCTGTTAGTATGGTTAAATTAGAAAAGACTAATGAAGTCCGCAAGAAAGCTGAAAAACTCGCTGATGAAAGAATTCTTGATATCCTCTTACCTGCAAGACGCACCGCGGAACCTGAAGAAGAAGAATCTCCGACAGCTGATGACAAGAATGTGCAGAATAAAAACTCCCGCGATATAATGCGTGAACGGTTAAAAAATGGTGAATTAGATGACCGTATGATCGAGTTTGATATTACCCAGCCTCAAGTGGGTATGCAGATATTAGGACCTCTTGGCGGAGATGAACTTGGCCTCAACATACAAGACCTTATGTCTTCAATGATTCCAAAGAAAAAGAAAAAACGCAAAACAAAATTGACCGAAGCACGAGAATTGCTTGCCCAGGAAGAGGCACAGAAATTAATTGACCCTGACTTGGTGCATAAAGAAGCTATCGAACGTGTTGAGCAGTCCGGTATTATCTTTATTGATGAGATTGATAAGATAGCGGGCAGCGGCAGTAAGTCGTCATCAGGTCCCGATGTATCCCGCGAAGGGGTGCAGCGCGATTTGCTTCCAATTGTTGAAGGCTCCACGATAAATACAAAGTATGGTTCGGTGAAAACAGATCACGTTCTTTTTATTGCTTCCGGTGCATTTCATGTTGCAAAACCTTCTGACCTTATTCCTGAATTGCAGGGACGTTTCCCAATCCGTGTTGAACTGAAAAGTTTGACTGAAGAGGACTTTGTAAAAATATTGACGATCCCCCAAAATGCTTTGCTGAAACAATATGCCGCTCTTTTACAGACAGAAGGGGTGGAGATAACATTCTCAGATGACGCGATTCTCGAAATTGCAAAAATTGCATCGATAGTTAATGAGCAGGTTGAAAATATCGGGGCACGCAGACTGCACACGATTCTTTCAACATTGTTAGATGATATTTTGTTTGGTGTCCCTGACCAAATGTCTATTACGAGTATGGTGATTGATGCCGCGATGGTAAAGAAAAAACTTGACTCGATTGTAATGAATCGGGATTTGAGCAAGTATATATTGTAAAGTATCCAATTGATTATTGTTAAACAAGCAACGTTGACCAAGCCTCTATTGTCCCCGATGAGCCTTGAAAAAAAATAATAAGGAAAATTTGCAATTTTATTGCAATAGCTTAACCTCGTACTCGCGTTTGCTTACAAGGGAAGTTAGTATTGGTAATGTGCCAATGGGAGGTACAAATCCCATTCGCGTACAGTCTATGACCACAACTGATACTATGAATACGCGTGCCACTGTTGAACAGACAATTAGAATGGTGAACGCCGGCTGTGAATACGTGCGAATCACTGCTCCATCTCCGCGGGAGGCACGTAATTTACAGGAAATTAAAAACTCATTACGGCTGCAAGGTTATAATGTACCTCTCATTGCAGATATTCATTTTACTCCCAATGCAGCTGAACTTGCCGCGAGAATAGTTGAAAAAGTACGTATCAATCCCGGTAATTATGTTGATAAAAAAAAGTTTGATACAATAGAATATTCTGATGCCGAATATGAATCTGAAATAGAAAGAATAAGATTTAAGTTTAGTCCATTAGTTAAAATATGCAAAGAATATGGGACAGCTACGCGTATTGGGACAAATCACGGGTCGCTTTCTGACCGCATTATGAGCCGTTATGGAGATACACCATTGGGAATGGTAGAATCAGCATTAGAGTTTATAAGGATTTGTGAAGACTTGAATTATTATAATATTGTACTTTCGATGAAATCAAGCAATCCGAGAATAATGGTGCAGGCTTATCGGCTGCTCATCTCGAAAATGAATGAGGAGGGAATGAATTATCCTTTGCATCTTGGAGTGACTGAGGCTGGTGACGGCGAAGACGGCAGGGTGAAATCGGCTGCCGGTATCGGCGCATTGCTTGAAGACGGCATCGGGGATACCATTCGCGTTTCATTGACTGAAGCTCCGGAATTTGAAGCACCCGTGGCTATCGCGCTCACCGGAAGATATAAAGAACGTTTCGTGCATAATACCATTCCGCCGATTGCTGATTATCCCATAAATCCCTTTAGCTATTCACGGAGGAAAGCTTTCGAGATTATTGGCGTGGGCGGTAACACGGTGCCGTGTGTCATTGCAGATTATTCACAAAACCCCATTTGCTCCCATACCGATTTACATTCCATTGGTTACTTCTATGATGAAGCAACAGACAAATGGAATATGAACGATATGGCCGCGGATTTTATTTATATAGGCGGCAGCAGCCTGCCATTCGATATTCCACACGGGCTAAAAGCACTCTACAGTTTTGATAGATGGCAAAGTCTATCTGACAAGCATCATTCATATCCGGTGTTTTCAATTACCGATTTTATTCAAAACCGCGGAGAGACTGTAACAATTAATTTCATTTCGCTTTCACTATCTGACTTAACGGATGCAAACCTCGCGCTTCTGAAAACAGCAGTTCCTTGTGTATTGATTCTTGAAACGGATAATAATCACGCGGCAGCTGAACTGAGGAGAGCCTTTATCACATTGATTGACAATAACATTATGCATCCCGTGATAATAAGAAGAGTATATAATTCGGTTAGCTATGAGCAATTTATTCTTTATCCGGCAGTTGATATTGCATCATTATTGATAGATGGTTTTGGTGACGGAGTGTGGATAACTGCTGAAAATAGTCCCGGAGTTTTACCGAATATTATCAACAGAATTTCTTTCGGCATTTTACAAGCTGCACGTGTTAGAATATCTAAAACGGAGTATATAGCCTGTCCTTCCTGCGGTAGAACTCTATTCGATCTTGTTGAAACGACAGACAAAATCAGGAAAAGAACAGGACACCTCAAGGGAGTTAAGATTGCAATAATGGGTTGTATTGTTAACGGTCCCGGCGAGATGGCTGATGCGGATTATGGTTACGTAGGTTCCGGCACTGGAAAGATTACGCTGTATCGCGGGAAAGAAGTTGTTAAGCGATCCATTGCATCGGGAAAAGCAGTAGATGAACTAATTAATATTATTCGCGATGATGGAAACTGGATTGAACCTGTAGAGTTAGGTTAGGGTATGTTAGCGAATAACCTTTACATCTATAAATAAGACCATCGCGAAGAGAGCAAAGGTAAGATTTAGAAGATGTAAAGGTTATTTTTTTACAAGGACTTATTCCATCGAAACACAACTGGCGAAGCATTCATTTCTATAATACCAAGATAAATTCTCCATATCAAATTTTAATTGTGGAGGTTTACTGATTCTCGATATTTACACCCTATTTCCCCGCCAATCCGGGCAGCTGCAGAATCATATTGTTACCGGATGCACCACTAAACACTGTCGGCACACTGCCATTCCATTTGTTCAGGGCTTTCTCGTTAATTTCAAGTCTTCGCCACTCTATTAACTGCTGAGAGATAGATGACGTTAGTAATCTATTTGCTTCCGCCGCGCCTTTCGCGCGTGAAATCTGTTGCTGGGCTTCAGCTTCCGTTTGACGTAAAACATTCTCAGCCCTGATAGCATTTTGAGTTGCTTCAATTTTCGCGTTCAGCGCGTTAATTACATTCTCGGGAATACGCAGTGCCCCTACAAAACCAAATTGTTCAATCTTAATGCCATAATTCTGAATATTTGAATTTACGCGTTCTTTAACTTTAGTCAAGAAAACTTCTTTCTTAATGCCGTATAGTTCTTCAACCGAGTAATTAACTGCTTCTTCATTAAATGCATCCCTCGTTAGATTTCTCATTATACCGTGGGTAAAATGGTCAAGATTATCCTGACGAAATTTTACATAGAAGTTAGGAACTAATTTTTCATCCAATTGATACGAAAGATTTACATCACCAGAAATTACTAATCCTTCTTTGGAGTTAAAAGTAATTTCTTCATTTGTAGTTCTTCCTTCATCCCTGCTGCGTGTCCAGATTGCCGTCTGCACAAACACGGGATAGGTAACAATATTTGTAATCAAAGGATTAAAAAATACCATACCTGTCCGCAAAGCATAGCTCTGCACGCCTTTATTGCCGCCATAGAGGTCAACCTCAATCCCCGCGTAACCCGGGTCGATTCTTTTTGTACAAACAATGAAAAGAAAAATTAAAATAATCAGCACACCAACCGGAATGAATTTTCGAACTATCGGATTTGAAAACATATAAAACACTTTCTTATTATTATTAAAGAGGACACGTTTAAATTTCGTAAAATAAAACGGGATAGCAAAAGGTATCCTTAAAAGGCGGCGTATATAATTTGTATCATAGCTTAAATTATATTATTTTTTTGTCAAAAGATTGGGGTACGGTTCAATACTCTAAATATCGCCGATCGCGGGAATATTTCTTCGCAGTTATGATTCATCAATATTTCTCTTTCTGATTCGCCGGTAATTAAAAGTCCTCCTTTTACTAAAGAGCTGTAAATTTTTTTAATTATCATTTCTCTGTAATCGTTTTTGTAATAAAACAAAAGATTGGCACAAATTACGATATCAAAACCACCAAAAATACTTGCAGGCGGAGAACTTAATTGTTCACTAAACAAATCAAACACAGAAAAATCAATATTTTCTTTTAACTCCTGCTTCACAGTATAAATCTCCCCTTCTTTAAGAAACCATTTATTTAAGCGTTTCATATTCAGATTACTTAATTCATCAGGAGAATAATTACCAATCCGAGCTTTATTCACTTGGACATCACATTGATCGGTGGCAAAAATACGGTAAGCGAATTTATTAGGTTCACCATTTTTTAGCTCTTCCAGCAAGATAGCAAGACTGTAAGCTTCCTGCCCAGCGGCAGTTGCAGCCGACCAAATTCTTATCTCTTTTTTTAGCTTGGAGCCTGCTATTCTCAAAACAAGTGCCGGCAGTATGATGCGTTCTAATACTGCAAATGTAAGCGGATTACGAAAAAAATCGCTATAACTGTTATGAAGTGAATCTACAAATGATTTTGCTTCTTCATCGCTCTGCTCAATAAATATAAAATACTCATTAAATGAGTCACAAGAAGTATCTTTGATTCTTTTCTGAATAGAATTTTTTAGAAAAGACTGTTCGTATTTGGAAATATCAATACCCTGCAACCGCAAAACCAGATCCGAAATGTTTTTGATTTTCTGAATCATCAAATTACCGTTACTTTTTCACTTTCTTTTATTAATTACTGCATAGAAAAGTAATACAAATAGTGTGATTTCTCAATAACAATTTTTAAAATCAAATAGCAGCTTTTAGTATAATTGAATTCAAGGGCTAACTTACAGATTCCATCAAAATTAGAATCCTCTTTGAAATTTAGGTAACGTGTGGAGAATTCAAAACGCGGCAGCGTTGTTTCGACTTTGCTAAACAACCACGGATTCGGTTATCAACCGGATGCTGAAAAGACACGAAAGAATTACCATAGGGTAAAAATTTATGACCTTAGATATAATTACTTGCATCTGATAAAAGTAAATGCTAAGTTGTGCCTGTACTCTTAAATGTTGTGAAACTTTATCGAGTATCATCCGAGGTTAATCCTCGTTGTCTCTGTTCTTAGAAAAGTATTTTTTATTAACTTATCAGGAAGGAGTATTTTTGTTATACAGGCTTTGGGCTTTGTTCTGAAAAGAAAGCTCTGTTATACTTTCATTCACAAATTGGAAGGAGTGATTAACATCAATCAAATAAATAGGCTTTACGTGGTTCATTATTGAACCCTGATATGTATGCCGCGGTTTCCTTATACCGCGGCATTTTTTTTTGCTTTTCTATATTCAAATTTATTGGCAAAAAAGTTTCAATTCACCAAATTTTGATGTAATTTAAAGGTGTATTTATTAAACGATCAACAAAATTCAGTAATTGGAGTAAAGTACAGCATTGAGTCAAACGATTAAACGAGTTTTGGTATATGGCGGAATAATAATAGCCTTGGTTATTTTCTGGTTTATTTTTAAGTCCTGCTCGGGAAAAAGTTTCATTGATTTTGTAGCGGGTAAATCCCCCGAAAAAACTGCATCTGCAGGCGATCCTTCCGCTCAAAGAGAAGTTGCTTATGATGCAGCTAATGACCAAAGTATTCAAGAATTTAATCTAAAAGTACGAAAAGAGCGTGCCCGTTCACGGTTTGCCGGTGATACTATCGATTTGATGGAATACGTGTTGAATAAATATCCCAAAGGAACTTACCTTGTCGATTTTGATCGTACTTATACCTATAATATCCCGCAATCCGCGGTAATATATCTAAAACAGTCTGATGGAATGTATGTACTTGGTCTTATTGCAAAATCAAAAGGCGGTGAGGAGCGATTTATTGAAAAGAAAAATGTTATAGGATGGGATCAGAGTTACATTGATTTTGACAGTACGCGGCTGGGAACTGCATTTTTCTTTTTGTCATTATATAAATACGCCGGAGGCGAATTCAGCGTTCTTTGGGAAGACACAGTTCCCATTCACGGCGGCTTTAACCGTATTTCAATGGAAATGTGGAAAGGAAAAAATATTCCTTACGTGCGTGTGAACTTCCACGATGCCCGGTATTCCGGACACGATGATTACAATTATTTCTTGATTAACGGACTTACTTCTATGCCTCACCGTTTGGAAACATACGATGCAATTGACCGTAAAAGAATTTTTACCGATGGAAATAAAGACAAGTTCCCTGACTATTACGAGTTTGTTTACTATGATAACGGAAGAGAAGTCATTTCGACTGATTCAGTTTTGTTTCTATGGAGTGAGAAAGACACGGTTTATGTAAATTCAAGAAACCCGAAACAAACCCGGCGGTATTGAAAATCGCTGTAAATATCAAAGCTATCAAAGAAAGGCCTTGTTAAGATGCATCGCGTGTTTATGAGATCACCCGCGAAGATAAATCTTGGATTGAATGTCATCAGAAAGCGCGATGATGGATTTCACGATATTGAAACCATAATGTATCAGCTGGGTCTGGGTGATAATATTGTTTTCGAAAAAGCAGATATTCTCTCCATTCACTCGAATGAATATAGTTTAACAACTGACCTTGCAAACAATTTAATTATAAAGGCTGTACGCGCGCTTGAGGCACAATGCGGGAGAAAACTGACACCGAAAATTGAATTAGAAAAAATTATTCCTATGGGTGCCGGTTTGGGTGGAGGCAGCTCAAACGCTGCAATCACGCTAATCGCGCTGAATGAAATCTATGAACTTGGAATTGATGAAAAAGTAATTTCAGAGTTAGCAGCATCACTTGGCTCCGATGTTCCTTTTTTCACCAAACACGAACCGGCTTTTGCAACTTCACGCGGCGAAGTGCTGGAACGATTTTCCTTTTCATTGCCATACTCTATTTTACTCGTTAACCCCGGAATACACGTGGCAACCCCCTGGGCATATAAAAACGTAGTGCCCGCGATCCCTGAAAATCCACTCGCGGACAGGGTAAAAAGCAAATTGAAAAACATTGCCGATTTGCTGCCGGTACTGAAAAATGATTTTGAAGCACCTGTATTTGCCGCTTTCCCTGAAATTGCCTCGATCAAGCAAACACTTTTGACTAAAGGTGCCGTATTTTCTTTAATGAGCGGCAGCGGTTCAACTGTTTTCGCGCTGTTTGATGATGTCGATAATGCTACCGCGGCAGAGAATATATACAGGGAGAAACATTTTACCTACCTTGAATTTCAAGATAATTCATAATGAAATTATTTTGCTTTTGCTATTATAATGATCATTAACCATTATTTTTTCACATCCACTTTTCTTTCCTGAACACATACAGTATTAGTTCTACTATCAGGGTAGATGCTTTCAAGTTCGTTGCATAATAGCCATTGGTAAAACTTACTAAAGCGTTCACTAGTTTTTCTCAAAGAAAAATTGCTTATATTTGCACCAAATAACTTTAAAGGAAATTTATGAAACAGATGATAGTTAATTTTGTCGCGTTTTTGTTTTTGGGCAGTTTGCTTTTTGGGCAAGATTCTCAATTAAAAAAGACTTCTATTACAGTATATAATCAGAACATAGGTATTGTGAAAGAAACTCGTTCATTAAATCTTATCAAAGGGACCTCGGTGACTAACATTGTTGATGTTGCCCAATTAATTGACCCTACAACTGTAAAGATAAGTTTTAGCGGAGAAGTTATTGAACAGAACTATCAGTACGATCTTGTTTCAATGGACAAAATTTTATTAAGATATCTTGATAAAGAAGTTCAGCTGATTGGAGATAAAGGTGAATTGATTGAAGGTACGTTACTTTCCTGTTATGGAAGCCAAGTTGTTATTAAGAAGAAAGAGGGTGGATTGTCGTTACTTCCAAATATTTCTACATACCGCTTTGCAGTAGGTGAGCTTCCAAAAGGCTTAATAACCAGGCCAACTCTGCAATGTATGCTTAATGCTGAAAAAGGAGGGCAGCAAGATATCGATCTTTCCTATCAAACCGGAGGAATGACGTGGCACGCCGAATATGTAGCTGTTCTTGATAAAAACGATAAGAAAATGGACTTAAATTCTTGGGTTAGTGTTGTTAATAATTGCGGTACAGCATTTCAGGATGCCGAATTGAAACTCGTTGCAGGCGATGTTAATATCGTGAAACAAAAGCAGCCGAACTTTAGAGAAACTTCAGATATGGTGTATATGTCGAAAGGGGCTCAGCCGCAGTTTGAAGAAAAATCTTTTTTTGAATATCACATTTATAATTTACAGCGGCAAACAAATCTTTCTAATAATGAAACAAAACAAGTTTCTTTATTTGAAAAGGAAGGCATTTCAGTAAAGAAAAAGTACCTTTTTGAAACTTCGCAATATCTAAACAACAATGAAAAAGTTTCGGTTGTGATTTCATTCAAGAATGAAGAAAATAATAATCTTGGTGTCCCTATGCCAAAGGGGAAAGTACGTATATTTAAATCCGATGGTAAATCGCTTGAATTTATTGGAGAGGATGAGATTGACCATACTGCAAAGAATGAAGAGCTGAATCTTCATATTGGTAATGCTTTTGATGTTACGGCTAAAGCAATCCAAACAGATTACAAAAAAATTACTGATAGAATCTTTGAAACTTCATATAAGGTCACTATTAAAAACCACAAATCCGAAAGCATCTCTTTAGAAGTCCGCCACGATGCAGGCCTGCTTTGGACTATGAAAGAAAGTTCAATAGATTATAAAAAGGAAGATGCATCGCATATTCTTTTTGTTCCGGATATTCCCGCCGGAGGTGAAAAAGAAATTACTTTTACCTTGAGGTATCAGAATTGATATACTTGTAGATAATGATATTTTGTAAATATCCGGAAAATTAATTTTATATTTCATAGAAATAATGGATAAACAAATAGCAATAATTGCGCTTAGCGGCGGGATGGACAGCTGCGTTACTGCCGCGATAGCCGGCAAAAAATATCAATTAGCATTTGCCCATTTCAATTATGGACAGCGGACGGAAAAGCGCGAACTTAAATCTTTTAATGATATTGCTGATTATTTTGATGTAAGACATCGCTTAGTAATTGATTTTTCACACTTCGCGAAAATAGGCGGGTCATCACTTACAGATTCCTCAATGTCAATTCCCTATGCAGATTTGAATAACAAAGAAATACCATCATCCTATGTCCCTTTTCGAAATGCAAATATTCTCTCAGCCTGCGTCAGTTGGGCTGAAGTGATGAACTCTCACAAAATATTCTTTGGTGCTGTATATGAGGATGCTTCAGGATATCCTGATTGCCGTCCTGAGTTTTATGCTGCATACGAGAAAATGATAAAAGAAGGTACAAAGCCGGATTCAAATATTACAATTGAAACACCAATCATCAATATGACAAAGTCACAAATAGTAAAAACAGGGATAGAACTTTCCGCCCCGCTCCATCTCACGTGGTCCTGCTATCAGTCAGTTGAAGAGGCGTGTGGAGTATGTGATAGCTGTGCTTTCAGGCTGCGGGGGTTTTGAACAAGCAGGTGCAGAAGATCCAATCCCTTATAAACAACGCCCTAAATATATTTAGACCTTTTATTGTTTCCTCATAACGCTATCGATTGGTGTGACTAATGCGCCAAGCCTTTCGGCGCGTGCTATTATTTTTTTCATTATAGACCATTGTCCGTATTCCGTCAGCAGTATTGATGACTTTGATTGACGTGTTTGGTTTACACAAGTAATACATACGCTATCTACTGCTTTTTCATTGTTAATGGGCAGGACAATATTAAAATCTTTTCCTGTTACAAATCCAATCCCGCGTTTATTCATAGCTCTTTTAAAATATGGAAATATCACGGAGTTATAAGTTGGGGAGTTTATCCGCAGGAAAAAATATCGGGTATATGGGAAACTCTTAATTATTTCTTCTATTGATTCGTTCAATCTTTTTTTTGTAAAAGTTTCATCTAATTTATATTCTTGTGCATCGCTTTGTTCTGAAATGTCAATCATATAATTACAATGAGCAGCATTGATTTTCTCTGCAACTTTCTCGGATGCTTTTGTCAGCGGGAGAATAAAGGTTCCATTTTCAAATTCCTCTAATAAGCGAAATGGTAAACTATCTGAAGAAATATCTTTTATTTCAACGACAGGCGCAATTTCAAAACGTTGCCGCTTTAATTCTGGTTTGTACAAAAACCGCAAACAAAGTTTCCATTTTGCATTATCAGTTATAATAGATTCGAACTCTAAGCCTATTTTGGTTTCTTTGGAAGAAGTATACGCGGCTTGAACCGCGAATCTATTCTCGATGTCATTGATGATAACAGGAATAGAAACATCGTAAGGGACAGCTATTGTATAGCCGCTTTTAACATTGAGTTTTTTTAATTCACGCTTGTTCATTTCTTTGAAGAGCGTGTCGTCAATACCATAACTCCGCAATGAACCGCGAATGCTGTCTATCGCAGCCTTCATTTCTATTGGATTCTGTCTCTTGGCTTCTTCGCGTGATATCGGATTTTTCTCTCTCATACTTACAAGCAAGATAATTAGCACAAATGCAACTCCTGAAAAAAAAGTAATCAAGCGGAAATTCATATTGTCAGTCATAAGTTTATTAGTGCTTAAACCTAAATCGATACATACATTGGAAGCCTGACTTTTAGGTCAACTCCAACAAACTGATTACTCTTAAAGTAAGTATATGAAGCAAGCATTTCTAAAATAAACATAGAAAAACCAACACCGGCCGATACACCAAACTTTGTTCCGGATTCTATATAACTTGGTAAATAAGTAGAAATTTTAAATTGGTGAAGTTTTTGATAGGCAGCTATATGTCCGGCTATCTCGATATAAGGCAGTACCAAACCAACATTTTCAAGAATTGGGGCAAAATAATACCGCCCGCCCATTGATAATGGAAGAATATTTGTTGATAAGTGTGAGTAGTCTCCGGATTGATAAAATTCTTGAGCACCCGGGAAATGCAAGAATTCAACTTTTGCAAAAAGGAAAATAGGCAGATATTCATTGTCTGTATAATCCAGTTCAGCGTTAAATCCAATACCTGTCATAGAGTTTGTGCCAAAAGAGCCAATTGGAGTTCGAGGCCCAACCGCTATACATATAAACATTCCCCGAGCTTTATCTGAAAGCGGCTTTTCTGCATAATTGATAGATGTCAATATACAAAAGCAGAAAAATAATACAATGTAAGCACTCTTTGAAAAATTCATTTTGCTAAAATAGCAATATTAATGGCAAAAAAATACCCTTTACCGCGAGCGAATGCATATTAAAATTATTTATTTAAAAGCTTTAAAATTCTTTCAGGTCTGACAGAGAGCAATAAGTCAATTGGATGCGCGAACGAGATGTCTCTATCCCAAGAGAAAAGTGCCATAAAAGCAGAACCGACTATTTGATCGCGTGCCACGAATCCCCAAAATCTGCTGTCAAAACTATCATCGCGATTGTCACCCATCATAAAGAAATAATCTTTTTTGAGTGTATAACTTTCGACAGGCTGATCCTTAATAGTAATCTTTCCGTTTGATTCACCAACTACGCGTTCGCCATACTCTCTGTCAATAATCGTCCGCCATTCTTCTACATTTTCTTTCGTGAGCGGGATAACCTGACCTTCGCGGGGAATTACAAGAGGTCCATAATTATCTTTATTCCAATGCTTACCATAAGGGAAAATATACGGATCAGCGATTCCTTCAGGAGTACAGTCATAGCCATACTTAACATTTGGCGGAATCCACGATTCTTTGCCGTTTATAAAAACGACTTTGTTTTTTACTTGCAATGTATCACCCGGCAGTCCCTTTAGCCTTTTCACATAGTTAACATTCAACTCTTCAGGTTTGAGTTCGTCCTTCTTACCGGGAAATTCAAACACAACAATGTCTTCTCTCCTTGGTTCGCGTACCGAAGGAAGCGTGAAAAAAGGAAGTGCAATTTCAGTAAACGGAATATATCGGGGTGAGGATGAGCCGAAAATAAATTTATTTACCAAAACAAAATCACCAACCAGAATGGTGTCTGTCATAGAGGGGGTAGGGATACGTGTATTTTGAATAATGAATGTTATGATAAATAATGCTGCCAATAAAGCAGAGCCAAAAGACTTGACAAATTCAATTACTTTTTCTTTGGGTGTTTTTTCCTTAACAATTTCTTCTTCGGTTTTAACGCCTAAAAATTTTAATAAACGGCGTTTCATTGCTTCTTTGCTAATATCCATAAAATTAATTGTCAATTGTTAATGATTAATTGTTTATACTTAGTTGTTAATTGTTAATTTTACCATTAACCATTTATCATTAACAATTGGCAACTAACTATTTAAGTAAATCTTTCAGCAAGTTATTTACTGCTCGCGGATTTGCTTTACCTTTTGATTCTTTCATCACTTGTCCAACGAAGAATCCGAATACTTTATCTTTGCCATCTCGATATTGTTGAACTTCTCCGGGGAACTTTTGTATAAGAGAAGAAATCAAATCCTTTAGCATTCCTTCGTCAGTTATCTGGGTCAAGTTCTGTTCACGAACAATTTGTCCCGGTTTTTTGTTGTCCTCTATCATTATAGCAAAAACTTCTCTGGCAATCTTCCCGCTAATAATATTATGTTCTATCAAACCAATGAGTTCAGCTAAATCTGTGGGCTTTACAGAAAAGTCCAAAAGTTTACACTTCTTTTCATTTAATATCCTTAATACTTCAACCATTACCCAATTGCTTGCAAGTTTTGGATCTCGTACAAGTTTTGCAACAGACTCAAAATATAGTGCAACATCTTTTGATTGAGTAAGTGTATCAGCATCATATTCGGGCAGATTAAACTGTAGAATAAACCTGTTTTTTATCGCTTCCGGTAATTCAGGAAGTTGTTTCCTAATTTCTAAAATCATTTCATCTAAAACCACGATTGGCACTAAATCAGGTTCAGGAAAATATCTATAGTCGTGTGCTTCTTCTTTTCCGCGCATCGGATGCGCTTGGTTTGCATCTGCATCCCAGAGGAGAGTTTCCTGTACTACTTTCCCGCCGTCCTCAAGCAATTCTTGCTGTCGCTTGATTTCGTAATTGATTGCCCGTTCCACGTTCCGGAACGAGTTCATATTTTTTATTTCAGATCTGGTTCCTAATTTTTGTTCACCAACAGGGCGGATTGATATATTGGCATCGCAACGGAGGGAACCCTCTTCCATATTCCCATCGCAAATTTCAAGATACTGAACAATTTGTTTGATTTTTGCAAGATACAATCCGGCTTCTTCAGCGGTTTCGATATCAGGTTCAGTAACAATCTCAATTAATGGTACACCACTGCGGTTTATATCTATTAACGTGTGGTCTCCCTGGTCGTGTATTGATTTACCGGCATCTTCTTCAATGTGGATACGCGTGATGCGGATTTTTTTCTCTTTGCCATTCTTTGGATGTACAATTAAATAACCATTTTCACAAATTGGTTTATCATATTGCGAAATCTGATATCCCTTAGGCATATCAGGATAAAAATAGTTTTTTCGTGCCGATACAGAATATTCTCGGATTGAGCAATTTGTTGCCAAACCCATCTTTATGGCAAATTCAACAACTTTTTCATTCAACTTAGGTAAAACGCCCGGGTGTCCAAGACAAATAGGGCATACATTGGTGTTTGGTTCAGCAGCAAATTTTGTTGAACAACTACAAAATATTTTTGTATTGGTTTGAAGTTGGGCGTGGACTTCAAGCCCGATTACTGCTTCATATTTGACAGTCATTAATCTATCGATTCTTTGAGTGTTTATTCATCTTTATGTTTTTACTATTTAGTAAACTGTAATATCAATAAGAATGTTGTTGCAATACCACCAATAATTGAGGAATATTTCGAGGCTAAATCAACATAGTATGAGAATGTGTGTAAAGGTTTTTTAGGCACGAAAATATAATCACCCGCGTGCAATGTTATGTTTTTGTCTTTCAGTGGAATCCATTCCTTTGTCTCGCCGGTAATGACCATAATATCTTCTCTGGCTAAATCGGATACTCCGCGGCATTTTGCTATATAGTAATTTACATCTTTCCCGGGAACAAAACGGACTCTCCCCGGTTCGCTTACCTGCCCAAAAACTTTGATAAATTTTTCCGCGGGCGGGATATATATATTGTCACCATATTTTATTAAAAATTGACCGGCTTCAGAATTTGTATCCAAATAGTTATCGAGAGGAACCTTGTCTTGATCTAAAATAGTTTTAAGCCAAGTTTCAATTGTAAAATTAGGTACATCTTCATCAGTTAGATTGCTTGTCCGCAGAAACAAGCTGTTTTCGACACGATTGAGCGTATCTAATAAACCGGAGTGCATTTTATCTAATTGTCCGGGCTGTAAATAATTCCAATTATATTGTTTATCTAAAAACATTGCAGAGAGATCGTTTGAGCGGTATATTATCGCGTGAGTGCCTGCAGTTTCATCCAATATACCCCCTGCTTTCGCCAATAATTCTGAAAGTTTGTGTTTTTCTTTCGTGACAGAAAACAGTCCCGGATTCTTTACTTCTCCAAAAATATAGACTGAATAATCACGCCTGTAACTTTCTTCAGCCAATATTTTAACTCTGTCACCGCAATTAAGCTTGAAATTGTCGGCAATCTTTACTCTAATAATCTCTTCTTTCTTTCCGTTATAGGAAAGCCGGGAGATTTCAGCTTCGGTCACATTTTCATATACCGGATTGATACCGCTTGCCAACACTAACAGAGTTGACAGGTCATCACCTTCAACAAAAAAATATTTCCCGCTTTTCTTCACTGCACCGGAAATAGAAACAAAATTATACTCGATATTATATGCGGGAAATATTATTACATCCTCATTCTTTAACATCGGGTTATATGCAAAATTACCGGTTTGGTAAAACATCGCGAGATCTATATTAAAATTATCTCCTGTAACTCTTTTTAGCTTGATGTCGCGCAAAGAATATTTTATTGTTGTTGTTTGGAAAATACGCGAAATAAACTGATCAACACGCTCAGAGGATGAAGCTGAAAACGTGCCTGTAATAGGTGCATCACCGCCGATAGAAACGGCGATTTGCTGTCCAAATAAAAAACCGCTTTCGCCAATTATTAAGATGAATAACACAAATATCGGATTAACAAAAATTCTTAGAAGAGGAAACCTCATTAATGAACCTTTGCCTTTCCATATTGAATGTCGTAGTATGTTTGGTATTCACCGGAGATAATTTTTTCCCACCAATCCTTATTTGCAAGGTACCAATCAATTGTTTTGTTGATTGCTTCTTCAAAATGAAATTCAGGTTTCCATCCTAATTCATTTTGAATTTTTGATGAATCGATTGCATATCGCCTGTCGTGTCCAAGCCTATCTGTTACGTACTTTATCAAGGACTCCGGTTTATCAAGTTTTTTTAATATAAGCTTAATAATTTCAATATTCGGCATTTCATTACTTGCCCCGATATTATATACTTCACCTGCGCGCCCATTTTCAAACACGAGATTAATGGCTTTGTTATGGTCTATTACATAAATCCAATCGCGTACGTTCATACCATCCCCGTAAACAGGGAGTTGTTTATTATTCAGGGCATTGATTATCATAAGCGGAATAAGTTTTTCAGGAAACTGATATGGCCCATAGTTATTAGAACAGCGGGTTATGACTACCGGCATATTATACGTGTGATAAAATGCCTGCACCATCATATCAGAACCGGCTTTTGATGACGAGTATGGGCTGTTAGGCGATATGGGTGTTGATTCTGTAAACAAACCGGAGCTGCCTAAGCTGCCATATACTTCATCCGTCGAAATTTGGAGAAATTTCTTGACACTAAATCGTCTTGCAGTTTCTAACAAGATATTTGTTCCAATAACATTTGTTTGATAAAACTCATACGAACCGAGAATGCTTCTGTCAACGTGGGACTCAGCCGCGAAGTTTATCACGTACTCAATGTTATATTTTTCAAACAAATAAGTTACCAATTGACGATTCCCGATATCACCTTTGACAAAAATATGTTTGGTGTCGTTTTTTAAATCCGATAGATTTGCAAGGTTGCCGGCATAAGTTAACTTATCAAGATTAACAATAAAGTAATCATCGCGTTCTTTTAAAATGTGATTAACATAATTGCTGCCTATAAATCCTGCACCGCCGGTTACTAATATGTTTTTCATAGTTTACTCCTTTTAATATGAAAAGAATCCGAAAAAGATTCCTGTGGTTATAAATAGTCCGCCGCCTTTAACGCTGCCCGGAACATTCAGTAGTTCACGATCGTTATCCATTTTCC
This sequence comes from uncultured Ignavibacteriales bacterium, assembly GCA_903929035.1. GTDB lineage: Bacteria > Bacteroidota > Ignavibacteria > Ignavibacteriales > Ignavibacteriaceae > CAIYTF01. The sequence continues at coordinate 28,678 of CAIYTF010000185.1, read as the reverse complement.
AAGTTTCACCAAAAGCAAAGGCATATCCTGTACCAACTCTAAGTGCAATTAAGCGATGAACAGGAATATCAACATTAAGTGTTGGTGTTAGCAAAAAATAATTATTTTGAAGCTTTCTGCTGAAACTTGAGGCGTTACTCGCGGTATCAGAAACTTCATTCCATACTCTGTCCCAATCCATAGAGCCTTTGCTTCGGCTAATATCAAGGCTTGTCATTCCGCCGCCAATGATTATGCCGAGAGAAACACCAAAATCACGAAAATAGGGAAGCGTGTATTCAACGGAAAATCCGCCAAAACTTGCACTGTATTGAATTTCATTTTTAAACCCTTTTACTAAGGCAGACTGTTTAGTGTTACCGCCGATACCAATTCCGCCAATTCGTAGTCCGGGAATAAACCCAAGATATACATAGCCGGCACCTCCACTTGCGTAAAAGCCGTTAGGTAAATCACCAATCCCAAATCCTTTGAGCTTGGCATTGATGTCGCTAAAATTAGGCGCGATTATCGAGGGTACATAACCGCCGCCTGCGCCAAAAGGCGAATCAAAAAACTTTTTTTGTTGTGCAAATGTAGTTTCACAATACAGCAATAGGATAATACTTACATAAAACTTAATCATTGGAATTCGCTAAATATTTGAAATATATTTAATCTCTAATTTACAATAAAAATCTATCTTGGCAATAATTAAAACAATTAAATATGAATATTCATTGTACGCGAAATATATCTATCAGTTTAATACTAATCATATTGATAACTACAATCATTGTTTTCAAAATTAACCTTGTTCCTGCCAAAATCCGGCATTTATTTCATAAGGGCAAAACAAAATATGATTACGCGAGAATCGCTATCAACTCTTCTTGCTTTTCTCCGCCTGTATAAATAACTCTCCCATCGGGATGAATGAAAACATCAATTTCAAGTCTGACACCAAAATCACCGGTTAAATATATTCCAGGCTCAATAGAGAAACTCGTATTCGGGAATATTTGACGCTCATCTCGTGTTTCAAAATTATCCAAGTGAGGACCGCTTCCGTGCAATTCGGTGGTAATGCTGTGTCCCGTGCGGTGAATGAAATATTCACCATAACGGGCTTTAACTATCACACCGCGAGCCGCATCGTCAACTTCGTAGGCGAGCAGTTTTTTGCCCGAATTAAAACTATCAGTCACTAATTTGAGTGCAGTATCGCGGGCTTCTTTTACGATGTCAAATATTACAGTATATTTTTCGGGAATTGTTTTGCCTACATATCCGCACCATGTGATATCTGCCCATACTGCATCAGCGCGTTTCGATTTTGCCCAAAGATCTATCAAAACAAAATCATTCAAATTAATTGATTTGTATTTACTTGGAGACGGCGTGTAATGGGGGTTTGCAGCATTTTCATTAGCTCCTACTATTGGCGGGTGATCGGTAATGCAGCCCCGCTTTTCAAATTCATTCATTATAAAACATTGCACGTCATACTCGTTCACAGCACGACCGCTGTTGATCTCGTCCTTAATAAATTTAAATGCGCTTTTGACGATTGTCACTAGCGCTTTCGCGACAGGTTCATTATCTTCAAACTGCTCTTTACTCCACAATGCATTAAACAATGTTATCAAGTCTCCGCTGCAAATTATATCCGCACCGAATGCTTTAATAAATTCAATTGTACCGGCATCCACTTTAGAGAGATAGGGTATTGCGCCAAAGGGAGAATACTCCATAGCTACCGTGTGTCCTTTCGTGAGGATGCGCCGGAGATGGTTCTTTAACGATTCGTGACTTGAATATTTTAGTTCTTCACCGGGAAGATGAGCAAGGTTATCCGCTTCAATGGCACTGACTATTTTGACTGCATTCCCGCGTGCAGGGATATAATAATAGAATCCGCGTGTCAGAAGCGATGAACAGGGAATATTTAATATTTCCAAAGCAAGTTCATTTGATCCTTTGAAATCAAACAGCAGCCATCCGTCAATTTGTTTTTGACGGATAATTTCCTGTATTTTAAAAATATCTAATATCATTGTTAAGCCTTTAGAAATTGGTAATAAAAAAGGTAAATATTAAGTTAGTAAATATATTTTAAATAATGAAGAAAAAATATTTTGCCCTTATTCTTTTGTTTTCTTGGCAAATTTCCCTATTTTAATAAGATACATTAATTTAAATATACTAAAGCATGGCCAAGACTAAGAACATTGAAGCATTTTGTAACTTTTGCAGTTCTGTTACGAAGATGGAACTAGCGGGGTTCACCTCGGAAGGGGAAGATTCTACTAAACAGTGGGCAAAATGCAAAAAATGTAAGCAAAAGTTAGTTGTTGATCTTGAAGACTTGAAAAAAGAAGTAAAACCTTCAATACAGTTATTAAAGACAGAGGGCAGTGCTACATATTCACCGCAAAATTCTTATACAGTAGGTGAGTCTATTTTTCATCAGAAATTTAACGACTTTGGCGTGGTTATTTCGAAAGAATTGACTGCTCAGGGAAGAGGCTCGATTTTGGTTGAATTCCAAAACTCAGGCAAAAAGAAACTTATAGAAACTATATCAAATAAATGAGGTATTAAACTTGATCGGTATCACCATCCAAGAAAATGAGTCCATTGACAGGGCTTTACGCAGATTTAAAAAGAAATACGAACGTTCCGGAATCTTAAAAGAATTTAAGAAAAGATCTTTTTTTGTAAAGCCATCTATGAAGAACAGGCTGGAAAAGCTTAAAGCCGCCCGCCGTCAACATAGATTGGATATGATGAACGAATAATTTTCAGCAAATTAATTAGTTATTTAGGACTTGTTAAGAAATAACCTTTACATCTTCTAAAGATAACCTTTGCGATCTTCGCGTGAGAAATTGTTTAGGTTATTTATGAACGAACCCTTAATTGATTATACTATTTAACAAACTGTCCGTGTAGAGATGTGATGCATTGCTTCTTTAGAGTATCACATCCCTATTTAGATTATTGTTTCCCCTGATTCTTCTTAAGAACATTTTTATCGAAGTGAGAAGTTATAATATGAAAAGCTTTCTCAGGGGTGTTGGCAAATTGTAAGAGGTTCATATCACTCTTGCTGATGACACCTGTTTCGACAAGTCTTTCAAAATTAAAAATAGCTTTCCAGAATTTCTCATCATAGACAACAATAGGCATTTGTTTCTTTATTTTGCCTGTTTGAATGAGAGTGAGCATTTCAAAAAGCTCATCCATTGTTCCAAATCCCCCCGGAAATACTATTAATGCTTTAGATAGATACGCGAACCAAAATTTTCTCATAAAGAAATAGTGAAACTCGAATCTGAGTTGGGGAGTAACAAACTTGTTAACAAATTGTTCAAACGGGATGCTTATGTTTAACCCGATAGAATTACCGCCGGCTAATTTTGCCCCGCGATTCGCGGCTTCCATAATACCGGGTCCGCCGCCGGTGCAGATAATGTACCGATGTTCATTGGAACATAATTCCATTGACCATTTTGTAAGCATTTTTGAGAGCTGTACAGCATCTTCATAATATTTGGACATATCAAGCGCGCGTTGCGCGTCGCGAAGTTTTTCCGCGAACCCTGCAGATTTTGGATCAGCCGATTTAACTTTAGTATAAGCTGCGGCAGCGTCTTTCTTCGACATCAGGCGTGCTGAACCGAAGAAAACAATCGTGTCCATAATTTTATATTTTTGAAAGCGCGCATTTGGTTCCATATATTCCGACAAAATCCGGAGTATTCGGGAATCAGGCGATTCCAGGAATTCTTCATTCCTATATGCTTTCACAGTTTCTGGTATTTTCTTGCTCATACACGGCATCCAAGTTATTGTGCATAGAAATTAAATTTTTGCAAACATTGAATATAATTGTTCTAATGAAAAAAATTATCATTTTTCTTTTACTTTTAATAATCCCTTTAACCGCCGGTGAAACGGTAAAAGCCCGCATAGCTTCTGTGCTGGCAAAATTGCCTTCCGAAGTCCGGTATTCAATCCTTATTATCAATCCCCTCAGCAGCGATACTATATATTCGCATAACATCAGCCAATTAATGACCCCTGCCTCTGTTACTAAGCTTTATACTACTATTACCGCTCTCTCGATAATGGGACCTAATCATCCACTTTCGGTTAAATTATTTTGCGAAGATAAGAACACAGTCAATGGCGCAATTGAGGGCAACCTTTATATTAAAGGTTTTGGCAATTCGTTGTTTACCACCGAAGACTTGCGCGGTATGGCTGCCGAACTTCACGCGAAGGGTATCCGGCACGTGTCCGGCTCAATCATAGGTGATGATTCATATTTTGATGATGAGTACTCGCGCCGCGACTGGATTGATGAGGAACCCGGCGCATCCGGAATCCCGCCTGTTTCTGCATTGGTATTAGATAGAAATCAGCGGGTTACAACAAGAAAAGGCAGGAGAGGCAGGGTATTTTCTTCGCGTTCATCTGTTGTAAATCCATCTCTTTATGTAGCACAAAGGCTGCGTGAGGAATTAAAGAGTGCCGGAATATATGTTTCAGGTGATGCTGTTGCCGGAATTACTCCCAAGACAGTTACGGAACTAGCGGATAAGAGCGTACTGCTTAAAGATTTGATAAAGATTGTTAATAAGCGGAGTGATAATTTTCTCGCGGAATGCTTATTTAAAACCATAGGGGCATTTAACAGCAAGATTGAAGGCAGCGCGTTTTACGCGAGCCAGGGGGAGAAAGAATTTTTGAACAGGAATGATATTGTGCTTGATGGCGGCGAAATAGTGGATGGTTCAGGGCTATCACATTTTAACAGGACATCTGTCCGCGGGATCGTGAATTTACTCGAGTATGCTTATTCTAATCTTGCATATTTTGATGACTTTGTAAAGTCGCTAAGTATCTCCGGAGAGGATGGCACACTTCGTGCACGTATGTATAATTCCCTGGCAGCAGAACACTTTTTCGGCAAAACGGGAACATTGAACGGAGTTTCCACTATCGCGGGGTTCTTGAAGTGTGCAAACGGTGATGAGTTAATTATTGGGATAATGACTGAATTCGGGAGCAGAGGACCAAGATTTTATAGGGCAATTCAGGATCAAATAATAGAAGCTGCTGCCGGGTATAAATTCGACCCGGAGCAGTAGTAAAAGAAAGAATCAGTTTCCGGCGGGGGCTTCATTTTGAGTAGCCTGCTTCTTAGGAGCAGTTTTTGTTTTCCCGGGAAGGAAAAACAAATTGATCATAAGCGCAAGAGCAACAAGTACACCGGCAAGCCACCAAGTTGACTTACTAAGAAAATCAGTAGTTCGTCTTGTTCCGAACATAGCACCCACTTGCGCTGCACCTCCAAAAGTGCCTGCCAAACCACTGCCTTTGCTAGCCTGTAAAAGTACCACGATTACAAGCAAAATAGCAACAAAAACAGATAAAAATAATAATAAAGTGAACATTAATACTCCAATTAAAATAGTAGCGGGGGAGGGATTCGAACCCCCGACACATGGATTATGATTCCATTGCTCTAACCTACTGAGCTACCCCGCCAAAATTAGCGATTACAAATTTATTGAATTATTTAGAGTTTTCAAAGGAAATATTTTAAAAGTATGGAATCTTTATCAATCTTGTACCTTGTTAACAAATATTTTTTGAGCGGACTTATAAATGTCTTGCTGCAGATCTATCCTGTAATAACGCGCTTTTCGAATCAATCAAATCTTTCGCGCTATTGAGGTTATTTTCTGTAATTAACTCACCGCTAAGCAGCTTCGCCACTTCACGGATGTGTTCTTCCTCTGTCAGCTTACGGATGCGGCTGTAAGATCGTCCCTCTATTGAATCTTTCTCGACAACAAAATGTGTGTCCGCCATTCCTGCAATTTGAGGCAGATGCGTGATGGAAATAATCTGGTGAAACGTTCCCAATTGCAAGAGTGCAGCCCCAACTTTCTGTGCTACGCGCCCACTGACGCCGGTATCAATTTCATCGAAAACTAAAAGCGGCAGTTTGTCGTTCTTGGCAAGTATGGTTTTCAGCGCGAGCATAATGCGCGAAACCTCGCCGCCTGAAGCCACTTTTGCCAAGGGTTTAAGCGGTTCGCCTGCATTAGTGCTGATTAGAAACACAACGCGGTCAAATCCTTTTTTTGTTGAATCAACACTTTTCCCGTTGACTTCAACACCATCATCCGGATTAGTTAGTTCACCTGCATCAAAATGAACTTCAAAAGCAGCATTTGCAATACCCAATTCGTTGAGCGTTACAAGAATTTCTTTTTCAATTATTTTCGCCCCGTTTTTACGTATTTCGGACATCTGTAATGCCTGCGCGCCAATACTTACCCGGGCGTTTTTAACATCTGCTTTCATATCTGCAATAGCATCTTCAAAATTCGCGGAAAGCGAAAGCTCTTCCGCGAGTTTTTCCCGCAGCCGCAAAATACCGTCTAACGGCAGCGTAAACTTCTTTTTTAAAGCCTGCAGCACGCCAAGCCGCGACCGTAATTCATTCAGACGAGCGGGGTCCAAGTCTATTTTGTTCTTATAGTCGCGCAGTTGATAGGAAATTTCTTTGATGTTTGCTATCACCGAAACTATTTCCTCTGCAGCAGGAACAAGAGACTGGTCAATTTCAGCAAGTGCCTTAATATCTTCTTTTACTTTTCCCATCTGGTCCAGAACTGAGCCTGTATTTTCGTAGAGACGATCATACGCCGCGCCTGCAAGGTCAAGAAGTTTTTCGGCGTGTTCCTGCAGACGGGTTTCGTCTTCAAGTTCTTTATCCTCGCCTTCAAGCGGTGCCGCGGCATCAATTTCCTTGAGCTGATACTCATATATCTCGCGGTTGCGTTTTATCTCCCGCTCATTATCCTGCAAATCTTTTATTTTTTTCTTTAATGCAAGGAGCGCGCGGAATGAGTCTTCAAAGGATGAAAGTTTTTCATCAAGCCCGCAAAAATCGTCAAGGATATCTATGTGCAGTTCACTCCGTAGCAGCGACTGGTGTTCGTGCTGCCCGTGTAAATCAACTAACGAATCGCCGGCATCTTTCAACGCGGTAAGTGAAACCGGCGTGTCATTGAGGAAACATCTGCCGGAGCCTTTGAGCGAAAGCTCCCGACGTACAATGAGTTCGCTATCAACTTCAATTTCATTATCCGTGCAGATTTGCTTAATTTTTTTGTTGCCGGAAACTTCAAATATTCCCTCGACAATTGCTTTTGCGGCACCATTACGGATGCTCTCGCTGGAAGCTCTGTCGCCAAGCAGTAAGCCTAGCGCGGAAAGCAGTATGGATTTACCCGCGCCTGTTTCGCCGGTAATAATATTTAACCCTTTACCAAACTCAACAGTGATGGAATCGATAAGCGCGAAATCTTTAATATAAAGGGATTTCAGCATAGACTATTTTTGAAGATGCAGTTTGTAAAGGAAAATACCGGATAAAGTTTTCGCGTCAATAATTCTTCCGGTAATAATTTTTTCTTCAATTTCATCAAGGAAGAACTCAAACTGCTCCATACCAAATTCGCCTTCTTCACGGCTGTGGCTGCCCGCGGTAAGTTCTTCTGCAAGATAGATGTGCAATATTTCGGTGCAGAACCCCGGAGTGGTGGTAATGGCTGAAAGTTTAGTAATTTTATTCGCGTGATAGCCGGTTTCCTCTTGAAGTTCGCGGACGGCGCAAACAAGAGGGTCTTCATTTACAAACAATTTTCCTGCCGGCAGTTCAAGCAAGAATCCGTCTATCGGGTACCTGTATTGATTGACCATAACAATTTTCCCCTCGCTCGTTACCGGAACAACAACCGAACCCCCGTGGTGCAGTGCAACTTCACGAATGCCGGTATTACCGCTGTCATAGCGTATATCATCAACGCGCAAATCAAAAACGCGTCCGCGAAAAACAATGTCACTTTTTAGTATTTCAAAATTCATAACTTCTTTGCAGGAGAATTGTCATAGAGATAGTCCAAAATAACCTTTACATCTTTATCAATATCAATAGAATCATTTTTTCACGCGAAGACGCAAAAACCGCCAAGAAAATAATCCCATTTCTTAGTCCTTGTAAAGAAATAACCATTACATCTTCTAAATCTAACCTTTGCGGTCTTCGCGTGAGAAATTGTTAATTTTATTTCTTAACGCACCCTTAATTAACAATTGACAACTAACCATTAATTAATCATAATATTCTTTTATTTCACTTCCCAAAAATTTGAGTGTTGCCGCTATAACTCCCAGGTCGTCTAAGTAACCGACAAGCGGGAACAAATCAGGGATTGCATCTATTGGAGAGATAAAGTATATCAGCGCGCCGATAACAATAGATTTCCGGTACCAGGGAACAGCAGTATCATTCATATACCGCCAGAGGGCACGAATATCGCGCGCGAAAGATATTTTCTTGCCAACCTTTTCAACGGTTGTCCAAAGATTACTATTTACATAGTTCCGTTTTTCCTCAAGGTTCATTCCTTCAGTTTCAGGACTGTTGTAATTTTCATTTTGCCATTGGTTTTGATCGCTGCTCATAGAAACTTCTTAATGAATGATATTGACAGTGGTAATTTACAAAAACTATTCCGAATTTGACCGCGGGTATTAAATATTTAGGCGGATTAATTCATAGGTATTTGGTATAAACCTTTTGAGTCTAAATAGCCTGTCCAGATCGCGGGCACGCGATGGTTTTATCACATAACAGCTGAATATTGTTTTTGTTACCTGCATAACCTCTTATATAATCTAATAATAGCGATGAAGTCACTCGGTGTATGATTCGAAGAAATAATTCTCTCGAAAATTTATGCCTTATTTTTTCGTATATTATTTCATTGAAAATAATAATTAAGAATAACGAAAGGCTGATTAATATTAATAGCACCGAAATCGTGTCGGGCAGTCGCTATTCTTCAACATAGAAGAATAGAGGAAAGTCCGGACTCCACAGAACAGGATGCCGGGTAACACCCGGGAGGCGTTTATGGCAACAGAACGTTTACGGAAAGTGCAACAGAAAGATACCGCCAGCCCGAAAAAGGCTGGTAAGGGTGAAATAGCCGGGTAAGAGCCGACTGGCGATGCCGGTAACGACACGTTTGGTAAACCCCATCCAGAGCAAGATCAAGCAGAAGACTATTTCCGCGTAGAGCGGAGGTGGAGGTTGTTCGCCTCTTCAGTTTTCGGGTAGATCGCTTGAACCTGCAGGTAACTTCAGGTCGAGATAAATGACTGCCATCCGGATAGTTGTGATACAATACGTATGCCTTATGCGTATTTCCCAACAACCGGAAACAGAATCCGGCTTACGCGCGATTCAACCGGTGCTATTGTAATTAATCATTTTTTATATGATACCAAAGTTGTGGGTTCTCAGGCAGCTGCAAAATGAGGATGCTGTCTTAAATTTGGCAGAGTCACTCAATATTTCCGAATCTATTGCCCGCATTCTTGTTTTGCGGGATATTACCACGTTTGCTCAAGCAAAAAAATTCTTCCGTCCGTCAATACTCGACTTGCACGATCCATTTCTTATGAGCGGTATGACCACGGCAACCGAGCGGGTTATTAAAGCAAGCACCGAAGGACATAAGATTTTAATCTATGGCGATTATGATGTGGACGGCACCTGCTCAACCGCTCTTATGTATATGTTTCTGCAATCACTTGGCGCGGATGTTCACTTCTATATACCGAAAAGACTTGAGGAAGGCTACGGCATTTCAAAAGCCGGAATTGATTTTGCTCTTTCTATTGGCACGCAGCTGCTGATTTCGGTTGATTGCGGTATTACCGCCTTAACTGAAATAGGTTACGCCGCTGAAAACGGAATTGATGTTATTATTTGCGACCATCATCAGCCGAAAGATACTTTACCAAACGCGTTTGCAATTCTTGATCCTTTAGTCCCGGGCTGTCAATACCCGTTCAAATATCTCTCCGGTGCCGGAGTTGCTTTCAAACTCGCGCAAGGCATTTCAGAAAGAATTGGGAAGAACGACCTTCCATACCAATATCTTGACTTGGTGGCGTTGGCAAGTGCCGCCGATATTGTCTCACTCACTGATGAGAACCGGATATTAGTTAAAGAAGGACTTGACCTAATAAATAAAAACCCGCGCCCGGGCATTAAAGCCCTAATGCTCACGAGCAAAATTGAACCCGGTACACTTTCATCCGGACAAATTGTCTTCACTATTGCCCCGCGCATTAATGCAGTGGGCAGATTAGGTGATGCAAAAACTGCAGTTGAATTGCTCTCCTCAACTGATTTTACACACGCTGCACGACTTGCCCAAATGCTGGAAACTGACAATACTGACAGGAAAAGAATTGACGAGGATACTTTACACGGTGCTATCCAATTTGTTGAAGACCACCCCGCTTTCAAAGATCATAAAGTAATGGTTCTCCACAGCCATCATTGGCACCCGGGTGTTATTGGAATTGTTGCTTCACGCATTGTAGAAAAGTATTATAAACCTACTATTATGCTCACTACCATTGACGGTGTTGCAAAAGGTTCCGCGCGCAGTATCGCGGGCTTTAACATCTATGAAGCACTGCGGCAGTGCGAAGATTTGCTTATTCACTATGGCGGACATCAGGCTGCCGCGGGGCTTGCTGTTGAACTGCATAATATTGAAGAATTTCGTAACAGATTAAATACAGTTGTCACCGCTCAAATGGATGAAAAAATTTCCTTACCTACAATCGAGGTAGATGCAATTTTGAAACTATCGGAGATCACTCCCAAGTTTATTAGAATACTTGACCAATTTTCACCGTTTGGTCCCTGTAATATGCGTCCTGTTTTCAAAGCCGAGGATGTAACTATTTCCGGCAATGCCCGCGCGGTTGGTCAAAATGGAAAGCACTTGCAGCTCACCGTGCATCAAATAGGAAATGACAAGGTTATGGATGCCGTTGCTTTCGATTTTGGACCGCTCGCGAAAGACTTGAATAGCGGAAACTCTACTTTTGATATGGTGTTTGGCATTGAGCAAAAAACCCGCGAAGGAAGGTCTTATCCGCAAATCCGAATTCGAGATATGAAACTTAAATAATTGTAAATGGTTAATGATTAATTGTCAAGTTTACACAATATGATAATACTTGGCGTTGACCCGGGTACAATCAATTGCGGGTACGCTGTTCTTGAGTTTCCACAGGGGAAAACAGCTCAACGGCTTGTATCCGGCGCGATAAGTCTTCGATTATTTGACAATATTCCGGATAAACTGTTTAAAATATTCACCGAGCTTTCGCGAATCATTACCGAGTTTCATCCGCGGCAGCTTTCGATTGAGACTGCCTTTTACGGCAAGAATGTGCAATCCGCTTTAAAGATCGGATTAGCACGCGGCGCGGCTATTCTCGCGGCAAAGCAGTCCGGGCTGGATATTGCCGAGTACGCGCCGCGCGAAATTAAAAAGGCAGTTACCGGAAACGGCTCGGCATCAAAGGAACAAGTGCAGTATATGGTGCAGACTATTCTTAATTGCAAATCTACAAAGTTTCTTGCCGATGAAGCTGATGCAATCGCGGCAGCACTTTGTCATTCCTTTCGATCAAAATCATCCGATAAAAAATCAAGCAACTGGTCTGATTATGTCAATAATTTCCCTGAAAGAGTTATAAAATGATTGGCTATTTACGCGGTGTTATTCGCTCTCCTAAACCCGGACAGGTTATTCTGGATGTTAACGGAGCCGGCTATCTTGTTAATATTTCGTTCGCGACCTTTGAGGCAATCAGCAAACATAAAGAAGCAGAATTGTTTATCTATACTTCGGTTCGAGAGGATGCAATTGTCCTCTTTGGGTTTTCCGAAGAAACAGAGAAGGCTATGTTTGAATTACTAATAACAGTTAACGGCATAGGACCAAAACTTGCTCTGAATGTTCTTTCAGGCATCAGAGTCGCGGAACTGCAAAAAGCAATTGCCCGCGGAGATTTACAAACTATTGTCAGTATTCCCGGAATCGGCAAAAAAACTGCTGAACGACTTGTACTCGAACTGAAAGGGAAAATGGATATAGGGGCATCGGTTCCAACTCTCGGTATTAAAGAGCGTTCGGTCCGTTCAGAAGCAGGCACAGCCCTCGTGGGTTTGGGATACAACCAAAAAACCGCGGAGAAAATGGTGTCCGATATCTTAGATACAAACCCCGATATAAGCATTGAAGAATTACTTAAACAAAGCCTACGAAAATTATCGGTATAAAAGACAATTATGATTTTAGCTGATATTTACGAAGGTTTTATTTTTGATTTAGACGGCACACTATATCGAGGTGAGGAACTTATACCCGGTGCTGACACGGTGGTAAATTATCTCATCCAAGCCGGCCGATCATTGCTTTTTGTAACAAATAAAACAACCAACACGCTTGATGACTATATTAAGTTCCTTGGCAAAAACGGCATACAAATTTCGCCAAACCAATTTATTTCGGCTGCCGAGGTAATCAAATCATATACAGCAAAACACTTCAGTGGGAAACAATTCTTTGCTATTGCAGAAGAACCATTCATTCGTGAAATCGAATCGGCAGGACTGCTGTTTTCTGATAGACCTAATGAAATTGAGGTTGTCATAGTTTCCTTGGATAGGGAATTATCATTGAAGAAATTAGAAATCGCCTCGCGCGCTATCGAAAACGGCGCGCGATTTATTGCCGCGAATATCGATGACACCTGTCCCGTTGAAGGAGATGAAATTTGGGATGCAGGTTTGACTATCGCAGCTCTCGAAAAGAGAACTCACTGCAAATTAGAAATGCACTTTGGCAAACCATCACAAATTATGATTAATACAATTTTCTCCAAACTTAATATGCCTAAAGAAAAAATTATTTTAATAGGTGATAGAATCGAGACAGATATTCTTATGGCAAATCTTGCAGGAATTTCATCGGCATTAGTAAGAAGCGGAGTAAAGAATGATTTAGCATTGCACAGGCATATAAAGCCTGATTATGTAATCGATTCTGTTAAGTGTTTATTGAGAGATGTTGTGCTGTAATAATAACGGTGAAAAGATAGCTTTAAGAATTTATGACAGCAAAAAATGTTTTGCTTTGAATAACCAAAAATTATTTGCGGGATTACAAAAATATTTTCGTTTGTCTCGGAATATATCTCCGTCACCGCTAGCGAATTTCAAACAACTTTCTTTGGAACTTTATCTAAGGCGACCCTTCTCACGTTTCAACTTCATAGCCTTCTTCTTTCACCACCGCGATAATTGGCGAAGATTCATCGGTTAAAAATCTTTGTTCGCCAACGGGGTAGGGTTCGATGCGGTATTTGCAACGAATAGGTCCCTCCCAGAGTATTCCTAAATATTTATTGATTTCATCGTCAAACAGAGGTGATACAATTAACAAATCTATATCGCTTTCATCGGTGGCGGTGCCTCTGGCCTGACTTCCATAAATGAAAGCGTGGGATATTGTTAGTCCTTTCGAAGTGATATCTTTCAGATATTGTTTAACAATATTTAAAGTTTTAACAGCAACCATTCCAATATATCCTTTGTGGTGATAAGATAATCTATTGCCTCTGATTTGGAAGGCGATAGCGGTTGTTGTTCAGGATATCTCCATTCCATTTGATAGCGCATTAATATTTTTAGAAATGAATATTGGGAATCCGACAAAGTGAAATCGCACTTTGACAATAAATAATAGAGATCGTGCGTCTTCGGAGCAAGCTTTTCCGTATAGCGGATATAATGAGCTTTCAATATTTTTTCAATAGCCAAGTGGCAGAAAAAGAGCCCAAACTCAATTTTGCCTTTCTCAATCAAGATATCGGCAGTTTCCATAGTCTCCACCGCTCCTTTTTTCCAATGGTCTATTTGCTTTTGAATGTTAAATCCGGGCATTTCCGATTCTTCGCGTAATTAATGGTTATATTATATTTTAAAATAGTTAAATTTTTAATAACCGCATCGCGATTTTTATTTTCATCTAACTATTCCATCATAAATTGAATAAGTTATTCGTAACTACTCAGCCGCTTTAAAAAAGTATAACCAATTGTATAATAATGAGTTACTAAATATTTGAGTAACTTCTCAATAAAATGATGGGAATGAAAAAAAGTAGTTGGTAAATAAATTAAATATTTATAAAAAAGACATAGTCCAAAACCGTTGGTCAAACCAAGCCCAATGGAAAAAGGGAAAACCGTGAGGGTAATCCATCCAGGGGAGAAACGCGCCGGTTCGTCCAAAGCCGAGAAGACAAAGAATTTAAGGATACACAAGGAAGAGATAATAGAAGCTGAAGGGGTAGAAGAAAATTGGATATTCAAAGGATATCGGGATTATGTAGTTCAGAATATAGTAATAGAGCCTTGTAACATCAAGTACCGAATGAAATATTATCTAAACAGCGGAATGGAAATACGTATGTGCCAAACTGCCGGAAGCATTGTCAGGTAGTCATTTTGGAATAACGCTATTGAAAAAAAATGTATTAGTATCCACCGTTTGTTCATCAAAAATTATTTTTTTATTGAAAGTCAAAAGAGCGATATTGTACAATAATAACACGGTGCAAATGGATTTATATAATTTATAGGTGTACTTGCAAAAAAAGCAATTAAATCGAATGAAATGCGAATCAATGACCTAAATTAACCGGATATTGAAGGTTTAAACTTGTTTAGCTATCAAGATGCTTTTTTCGGCATTTTTATGGAGCAAATCAATACTTTTGTACCGGTTTATCTGCACCGACGAAAAGATGGCAGGCAGGGGGGTGCCATTTAGGAACGGCGAAAAACCTTTTGACTTTTTCAGGAAACCCTAAATAAACGCTAAGAAATTGCTTTTCCCAAGGAATTTATTTATTTCTAAACATTTTTGTCGCGCAGCCGCCGAAGACTTAATCGCTTTGCGCTGTAGCATTTTTAGCAATCAATGGGAGGATTTTTGGGAAAACTCGACCAAATCCTGATTTTCTAACAAAAACTTTTTTGTCGCGCACCCGTGATTTAAAAAAAAATTTAATTCTGAAAGAAATATTGAGTATTTTTCATATTTGTATCAATGTTACTTCACGTTGAGGTTCGCATACGGTACCGGTTCGTGAATTATTTGCAGCGGAATGATACGTGAAGCAGTAGTTAACTAATTAGGATTTTGGATTAGAAAATAGAATGAGTATTGAGCAACTTTCAATAAATACAATAAGAACTTTAACAATTGACGGCGTGCAAAAAGCAACGTGCGGACATCCGGGTATGCCTATGGGTTGCGCGCCTATAGCATTTGAATTATATTCAAAAATAATGAAACACAATCCGCGAAATCCAAAGTGGCTGAATCGAGATAGATTCGTGCTTTCTGCCGGACACGGTTCAATGCTCCTTTATAGCATTTTACACTTGAGCGGCTATGATATTTCCCTTGATGATATTAAAAATTTCCGTCAGTGGAATAGTCGTACTCCGGGACATCCTGAGTTTGGGCACACTCCCGGTGTTGAAACAACAACAGGACCACTTGGACAAGGATTTGCTAATGCAGTAGGTATGGCCGTTGCTGAAACATATTTAGCTTCATATTTCAATGAAGAAAAATTAGCAATTGTTAATCATTACATTTATGGTATTTGCAGTGATGGCGACTTAATGGAGGGTATTTCTCACGAAGCAGCTTCAATTGCAGGGAATTTACAGTTAGGTAAATTGATTTTATTTTATGATAATAATCAGATTACTATAGAAGGTTCAACTTCAATCTCTTTTTCAGATGATACTCAAAAACGTTTCGAATCCTATGGATGGCACGTTGGAAGAGTAAGTGATGTTAATGATTTATCTCAAATTGAAGCCGCGGTCGCGGAAGCACAAAAAGATAACCGCCCATCATTGATAATTACTGATACACATATTGGATTCGGAAGCCCTAACAAACAGGATACAGCTGAAGTACACGGTTCAGCATTAGGTGAAGATGAAATAATACTGACAAAAAAAAATCTTAAATGGGAATATCCTGAGAAATTTACGGTGCCGGCAGAAGTAAAAGAATTTTTTGCCGGATTACAATCTACATATATACAGTATGAAGAAGATTGGAACAAACTTTTTGCAGAGTATGAAAAGAAATTTCCTGCAAAAGCTAAACAATATCTTGATTATATGAACGGTGAATATGGCACCGAATGGATATCTAAATTGCCGGATTTTGCTGATGACGGAAAGAAAGTAGCAACTCGTGCAGCTTCCGGTAAAGTGCTAAATGCTATTGCTTCCTCAATACCAATGTTAATAGGCGGTTCAGCAGATTTAGCACCATCAACAAACACGTATCTGACTGCTTTTAGTGATTTTTCTAAAGATAATTATATAGGGCGTAATTTTCATTTTGGCATACGTGAACACGGGATGGCAGGCATTATGAACGGGATGGCAATGTATGGCGGTGTGATTCCTTATGGTGCAACATTCTTCGTGTTTTCGGATTATTTACGTCCGGCTATTCGAATAGCTTCACTCTCTAAAATTAAACCTATTTATGTTTTTACGCACGATAGTATCGGTATTGGTGAAGACGGGCCTACTCATCAACCGATTGAGCATTTTGCTGCTCTTCGCGCCATTCCTGGTTTGATTTCTATTCGTCCTGCAGATGCGAACGAAACTTCTTATGCTTGGAAATATGCATTGGAACATCAAGGAGGTCCGGTTGCTTTGATACTGACTCGTCAAGGTGTTCCTGTATTGGATCAGGCAAAATATAATAGTGCAGCAAATTTGGAAAAAGGCGCGTATATTTTGAAAGAAGCTTCATCTGCTCCAAAAGTTATTTTGATAGGAACAGGAAGTGAACTGCAAATAGCTTTAAAGGCTGCTCTCAAATTAGAAGCAGAAGGAATTCCGACTCGTGTAGTTAGTTTTCCGAGTTGGGAATTATTCGAAAAGCAATCTCTTGAATATAAAGCATCAGTATTTCCTGCTGAAGTTACCGCGCGGGTTGCAATTGAAGCGGGTGTGAAATTGGGATGGAGAGAATATGTTGGTAATACCGGCGAAATTATCAGTTTAGAACACTATGGTGCTTCTGCCCCGGAATCTGTTCTCTATAAAGAGTTTGGATTAACTGCTGAAAATATGGCTGCAAAAGCAGCAGCTCAGCTAAACAAGTAGTAGAATTGAAATATGTATTTATTAACGGCTATTTATCTCGCTATGAATAGCCGTTTTCAGAAAAAAATATAATATTAAAATTCGTAACTACTCAGCCACCTGCCAAAACGAGCTATCATTATGAAAAAATGATAGTAAGATATGCATTAACTACTCGTTGGCGGTGACTACTTCAGAATGGTAATCTTGAGCAACTGCAACCAAAGCTGAAAGAATATTGACTTTCAATTGTTTGGCTTCCGCGATTTCGGGACGCGAATAGAAATTAGATGTAACTCTCCATCTTATTTTAATAAACACTTTATCTATTTTGCTAAAATAAATTCAAATATTGTGTCCGATTCATCATCATTTTATGTAAATTTGATCAATTAATTCTATTTTAAGTTGCAAATTGCTTTTATTACTTATCTGTTAGGTAAACAATGAGTTGCCTCAAATAAAAATCACTAATATGAGACTATAATCGTGCTGAACATTGCATTATTTGGACCGCCGGGAGCAGGAAAAGGTACCCAATCTGAATTCCTCATTAATAAATATAAACTATTCTACATCTCAACAGGGGAGCTTCTTCGTAAAGAGATCGCCAACAAGACTAAACTTGGGAAAGAGGCTCAAGTATTTATTGTAGCCGGTCAATTAGTTTCAGATGAAATAATTGTGCAGATTATCGAAAATACCATCAAGGAAAATCCCGATGCAAACGGATTCCTATTTGACGGTTTCCCGCGTACTTACGTGCAGGCATATATTTTACAAGGACTGATGATTAAGCTGCATACTTCGCTAAGCTGCCTTATAAGCATAGGCGTGCCGGAAGAAATTTCAGTTCAACGTTTGTTAAAACGCGGTGAAAACTCAGGCAGAGCGGATGATAACGAAAAAGTTATCAGGCAGCGGTTAAAAGAGTATCACGATAAGACCATCCCTGTAATGAATTTTTACAAAGAAAAGGGCATTTTTTTTGAAGTTGATGGTACTAAAGATGTAGCGGTTGTAACCGGAGAAATTGAAAAAGTAATTGAAGTTATCTTGAGCAAACGCAGGTATAACATACTGCTGTTCGGATATCCGGGGTCGGGGCGAGGCTATCACGGCAAGGCACTGTTAGAAAAATACGGATTTGAATATATAGCTACCGGACAGATTCTTGAACAGGAAATAAATACTAATACAGCCATCGGGAAAGCAATAAGAACAGCTTATGAAGCCGGTGAACACGTGCCTGATGAAGTAGTGGTTGACATAATTGAAAAGCGGCTTGATATGAATCAAAACGTGAAAGGCTACATTTTTAAGGGATTTCCGCGCACGCTGGTGCAATCATATATACTTGATGGAATGCTGCAAAAGCACGATACACATATTTCAAAGATTATTGACCTTGTCGTTCCGCCCCTTGATTTAATACTGCGTCTTGATGAAAGAGGTAAATCAGGAGAAGTGCTGAAGTATGATAACAGCATTCAGCAAATTGTCCGCCGATTAAAAGAACACGAAATTAAAACTGTACCGGTTATCAATAAATACAGGCAAACTATTGGTGTTACCTCAATTGATGGTCTTGGGTCTTTTGAAGAGGTATTTGCCCGTGTCTGCGAAGAAATTGAAACAGGAATGAAGAGTCTTTGAACTAAATTTTACGTGTTTTGTTAGCCAATTCTGAATTTTATCAAGCTAAATAGTTACCATAAATGAGTACCAAATTTGCAGCGAAAATTCCTTTATATTCTCTATCCATTTTATTGCTTGGTTATGCATTCTATTATTTTGGAGTATTGAATATATCCTTAGTGTATATAGCCGGATTCGCGCTCGTGTTGAATGGAATAGGAACTTTCCTATCTGTTTATGGCAGAAACAAAACAGTTTCTCTTTTCATCTCCGTGTATATATTCAATATTGGGCTGCTTCTCCTTTTTATAGAAAAATTTCATCTGTTTTTGAATCTTCCTTTTCTTTTGTCGGCATTTTCACTTATCACAGGGGGTGCTTTCGTGATTCATTTATTGGAGGATTCTTCACGAATATTAAATGTACTTTATGCAATAATATTTTTTGCTGCAGGCGTTGCTCTTTTGCTGGCATTCCGCAATTTTCGACCGTTTGATTTCCTATTATGGATACGATCAATAATTTCCTCATTTTGGGGACTTATGCTTTTTCTTATTTTTTTCGCGGGCTATGCTTTGTTACGCGATAAAATTTCTTAATAGTTTAATTTCCTGCAAAGTTATTTCTGAACGAAAACACTGAGATATACCCAAAAACCGGACAAAAAAAAGATTAATTTAAGGTTCAAAACCACACAACTTTAATAATTGCTTAGGGCTTATCAAGAAATAACCTTCTCATCTTCCAACATATAACCCTTTGCAGTCTTCGCGTGGGAAATTGTTAATGTTATTTTTGCGAATATCCGGCAGAATGCTTATTTTTGAAGTGAGTATTTAATAACTTACGTTACGTGCGATTTCCCCAGCCAAAAGGCAGGGGGGTATTTTTCATAAGTCTTTAATAACATTGCCTTTTAAACCTGTGATTGTTAGAAGCAATTATTATTACGGATTTAACCGAATTAGCGTAACGTTAGTTAAAAAACACACTAAAATTGCCCCGTGGTGTAACTGGCAACATGTTTGACTCTGAATCAAAAGTCTCCAGGTTCGAACCCTGGCGGGGCAGCTTTTCAACCGCTTGTATTTTAATAAATTACAGCAAATATAGCAGGGTTTTAAAAGACTTTTCAATAATTGCTTTATAAAACCATAGCAGCTACTTTTTGATATAAGCATTCAGTCCGATTATAACGGGTTTACCATCAATTATACATCGCGTTGGTGTATTTCCGTGAGTGGATGCAACCACTAATGTTTTTCCTGATGAACTTGGTGTTGGTGTTTGCAGTTCAATACTGATGATAAGTTTGCCGTTTTCTATTTTAACGTCCATTTCTGACTCCATTGTATAGTGGAAAAAATATTTGTAAACTCAAATTACGAAAAAAAAAGTATATTACCCTCCCCGACAAAGAAAGCGAACTTATAATTTACACCCAACCGGCAGTATTTTCAATGGCAAAGAGGCCTTACTTTAACGGTTCGCGGCTGGAAATTATTTCAAATAATAACACGCCTGCTGCAACAGAGGCGTTCAGAGAATTAATTTTTCCGAGCATTGGTATTTTTACCAAGAAATCACATTTTTTCATTGTTAATTGACGGAGACCATTTTCTTCGTTTCCAATTATTAACGCGATTGGGCATAAATAATCCGGCTCGCGATAGTCATCTGCATTATTTAATGTGCTTCCGACTATCCAATATCCGGTATCTTTCAAGATTTGAAGTGTTTGGGCAAGATTGTGAACTAAAGTTATGGGAATGTGCGCGGCAGCTCCCGCGGATGATTTAACAGCTGATTCATTAAGCGGCGCGGAATTATGTTTTGTTATAATTACTCCATTCGCGCCTGCTGCTTCCGCGCTCCTTATAATAGCACCCAGATTATGCGGATCCTGAATGTTTTCAAGAATGACCAACAGTGGGTACGCGGTTTCCTTGGCATTTTCCAGCAATTCATCAATTTGAATTACCGTGCTTTCAGCCTGCAATGCTGCAACTCCCTGATGATCATCTGATTTTGCAATTGATGATAATTTATCAAATGAAACTTCAGAAACAATAACCCGATGTTCCCGCGCGGCGCGTAAAATCTCACCGACAATATGCCCCGACTGATTTAGCTGCAAATATATTTTTTGTAAATTTTGCCCGCTTTTAAGAGCTTCGAGAACAGGTTTCCTTCCAAAAATTACCATAAAATCCCCTTTTGTCCTTTATTTCGTGATTTTCGCGGGTCTATTAAAACGGTAAAACCCGATAGAACCGACTATAATTAAAACTACCGATATCAACTGCGCCTGCGTCAATCCAAACAGCAATTCGGGATTTAACCGTAAAAACTCGACCGTTAATCTGGCAATTCCGGAAAGTATTAAATAGAGCATAAATAATTTTCCGGGGGTACTGAATTTTTTTCTAAATTGCCAAAGAATCATAAATATAATAACAGCAGCAAAAAATTCATAGAGCGGTGTTGGATGTAAAGGAGTCGTGTTCGGGAAAATTGCATTCGGGTATTGAGCAGCATAATTGCTTCCTGCAAACATCTCTGATGGTTTAACTATGCCGTTCGCGTAACTCATACCCCAGGGCAATGTTGTCGGGATGCCATAATCACCGTCACCCGCCAGATGGCAGCCGATTCTGCCAATGCCATAAGCAATTGCCAATGAAGGCACGAGCAAATCTGTTACCATCAGAAAATTAAGTTTTTTTCTTTTAGTATAAAACGCGATAGCCGTTGTTACTAAAATAAAACCGCCATAATAGGTTAATCCGCCCGGTGAAAATATCATTCCAGGGTTATCAAGAAACAGGCTCCAATTTTCAATTAAGTGAAACAGTTTACTGCCTGCCACACCAAGCACTATAGATATTAGTGTTATTTCGGATGCATAGGTATCCTTGAGATTTACGCGTTTAAATTCAGCCGATAAAATAAAACTCCCGGCAATAAACGCCAAACCAAGCATAAGTCCATAGCTGTAAACAGTGAAAGGACCAATTGTAAAAAGCTCAGGATACACTCTATTTTGACTCCTCGAATGTGAAAAGGTTGACTGCTATTTCAAACATTGAAAACTGACGGTTATATATTTATAACTTCTGCCTATAAGTCAATGTAATCTTTTTCTTCATCCCTGAAAGCCGAATGAATTTCTTCAACCGTAGTTGCCTTAATAAGTTTCCCCCGGAATTCATCCTTCGTCATCATTCTTGAAATACGGCTAAGAAGCTTAATGTGGGAACTGACAGAATTATCCTGTCCAATCAATAGAAAAACTAAATGCACGGGTTGTTGATCCAATGATTGATAATCGATAGGTTCCGTTGATTTACCAAACGCGCAAACTATATCATTCACAGCATCCGTTTTCCCGTGTGGTACTGCAAAGTTTTTCCCAACACCTGTTGACATAATCTTTTCTCTCTCGAGAACTTTCTGCCGTACTTTTTCAATATTTATTACTCTTGCATCATCCTTGAACAAATCGATTAGTTCATTAATTACCCCGATTTTTTCTTTACTCTTTAATTCAGAAATTATTGTTTTATCATTTAATAAGTCAGTCAGTCTCATTTTCAATTCATTTTAATTAATAACGTGCAAATTTACGAAAGTAGTATCAGGCTGCAAACGGCAAATAAAATAAATTTTTTCTTATATTGTTTGAAATTACCTGTTTTAATCAAAATAAAATTGCTTTCACACTTTGAGAAATACTAATAGATATGTAAATTTATAGTAACAAAGCATTTTTTCTTCCAGAAGATGCAAAATCTAACTTAAACTAAGGATATCAAAATGATTTTCCAAGTGGAGCAACTTGATTCTGTCACCTGCATTAAACTAATTCCACGCAGGGCAACCGCTGAAATCGCTCGAGAATTCAAAGACTTTCTGTTTGATTTAATTGAAAATCGCGAAATACCGGAAATTGTCATTGACGTAGAAAAAGTAGAATTTATGGATAGCTTTTTTTTAGGTGCCCTTGTGTCGGGGCTTAAAAAAAGCCGTCTTACAAACGGCGATATTAGGCTTGCCGAAATTCAAAATTCACTTATGCCTATTTTTAAATTGATGCACTTAGATGAAGTTTTTCAAATTTTCCCGTCAAAGAATGACGCTATAAACAGTTTCACAAAAACCGATAATCCTAAAGGAGAGTAACAAAATATGAAAGGAATAATATTAGCCGGAGGTTCAGGCTCCCGATTATATCCTATAACCAAAGTTTACAGCAAACAGTTAGTAATAATTTATGACAAACCATTGATATATTACCCGCTTGCTGTTTTAATGTTAGGCGGCATAAAGGAGATACTTATTATCTCTAATGAAGATACCATTCCTTTCTACCAAAAGCTTTTTGGTGACGGGAATAAACTTGGTTTATCAATTTCCTATAAAATTCAAACTGCACCTAATGGCATAGCTGAATCGTTTATTCTGGGCAAAGAATTTATTGGCAATGATTCTGTTACGCTTGTTTTAGGTGATAATATTTTCTACGGTTATCTCGACTTCTTTTATGGAGCAATAGCAGATACTTCGCCGGGTGCAACTATATTCGGCTACAGGGTAACTGACCCTGAACGTTATGGAATTGTACATTTCAATAGTGAAGGGAAAGCCCTCTCGATTGAAGAAAAGCCGGAAAAGCCAAAGTCGAATTTTGCTGTTCCCGGCTTATATGTATATGATAATCAAGTAATTGAAATTTCCGAGAATTTGAAGCCTTCTCCGCGCGGTGAACTTGAAATTACCGATGTGAATGTCGAGTATCTTAAACTGCAGCAGTTAAAAGTAAAAAAAATCGGCAGAGGTGTTGCTTGGTTAGATACAGGGACTCCCGAAGCTCTCTTGCAGGCATCCAACTTCTTTGGAGTTATAGAAGAACGGCAGGGTATGAAAATTGCCTGCATAGAAGAAATTGCTTTTATTAAAAAATTTATTTCCGAAAAACAATTCCAAGAGGTAATTGAATCAATGCCTAAAAGTATGTATCGAAGCTATTTAGAAAAAGTGCTCCAAGAGCAGCAGGAAGAGAATTAAATGAGCAAAATAAACCAAACAGATTTTCCGGGGCTTTTTCTTATCGAACCGAAAGTATTTACGGATAGCAGAGGTTTTTTCTATGAATCTTTCAGATCAGACGATTTTAACGAGCAGAACAATCCAATTAATTTCGTACAGGATAATATTTCTAAATCCTGTAAAAATACATTACGCGGTTTGCATTTTCAAACAGGTGAAAAAGCACAAGGCAAACTATGCCAAGTTTTAGCAGGTGCTGTTTTAGATGTTGCACTTGACCTTCGAAACGGCTCCCCCACTTTCGGAAAATATTTTTCCGTTATACTTTCTGAATCAAATCATACTCAAATTTATATTCCGCCCGGATTCGCGCACGGTTTTTCAGTTCTCTCTGAAGAAGTTTTGTTCCACTATAAGTGTACAGGATATTACAGCAAAGAACACGAGGGAACCGTCCTCTATAATGATACTGCACTTGGTATTGACTGGCAAAATGATGCACCCATTGTTTCGCCAAAAGATTTGCAAGGCAGCCTTTTTTCTCAATCAACAAATATATTTTATTATTAAAATAATGAGTGATTCTATGCAAAAAAAAACATCCTCAATGTTTTTCACAGACAGGGAAAATTTTGAAAGTTACTCTCTTTCAAATCAATTTTCCGAACATCTGGAATTTATTTTGGTTCGCGATAAATTTACCGCGAAACCTGATGACTTCTATTTCGCTTTATCGATGTCAGTACGCGATAAACTCATTCGAAAGTGGCTTCGTACGCAGCACGCGCACAAGGTGCAGGATGTAAAACGTGTTTATTATCTCTCCCTTGAATACCTTATGGGCAGGCTGCTTGGTAATGCTCTCATCAATATGGATTACTATAAAGAGTGCCAAAAAATAATCGAGAATGATGGACACATTCTTGAAGACCTTGCCGAGCTTGAACCTGATATGGGGCTTGGTAATGGCGGTCTCGGAAGGCTGGCATCTTGTTTTCTTGATTCTATGGCTACGCTGGAACTCCCCGCGTTTGGTTATGGCATCCGTTACGAATACGGTATTTTTAAGCAGGAAATCGAAAGCGGAGGTCAAATTGAGCAGCCGGATAATTGGCTTGCCAACGGCAATCCTTGGGAAATTCACCGGCGCGATTTAAATTTTCGCGTGAAATTTTATGGCAGAGTGGAAGTTGTCAACCAGGGACACGGTAAATTAAAATTCGAATGGGTAGATACTGATGATATTCTCGCGACAGCATTTGACGTACCCGTCCCCGGATATAAGAACAGCACGGTAAACAACCTGCGTCTTTGGCAGGCTAAAGCAACCCGCGAATTTAGTTTCAAAGATTTTAATTCCGGCAATTATATTGCTGCTGTTGAAGAGAAGAATATGAGCGAGAATATTTCTAAAGTATTGTATCCGAATGATACTTATAAGGAGGGTAAATTCCTTCGTCTGAAACAACAATACTTTTTTGTTTCAGCATCTCTGCAGGATATAATCAGGAAATATAAGATTAATCACCCGTCATTTAAGGATTTTCCCGATAAAGTAGCTATTCAACTAAATGACACGCATCCTGTTATAGCCATCCCTGAATTAATGCGAATTCTTATGGACGATGAAGGATTGGGATGGGATGAGGCTTGGAGCATTACTAATCAAACGTTCGCGTATACTAATCATACAGTTGTTCCTGAAGCACTTGAGGAATGGAGCGTGAGCATTCTTGAAGAATTGCTTCCGCGCCACTTACAGTTGATTTACGAAATAAATCAACGATTCCTTGATATGATTAAATTTAAATACGATGTCAGCGATCGTGATCTCGAAAACCTGTCTATTATTCGCGAAGGCAGAGATAAACATATTAAAATGGCGCATCTCGCGATCGTGGGGTCTCACGCCATTAATGGTGTCGCGGCATTACACACTGAAATACTGAAGAACTACATTTTCCCTCAATACTATAAGATATTCCCCGCTAAATTCTTTAATGTTACAAACGGCATTACCCCGCGCAGATGGCTGCGGGCAGCAAATCCTTCACTTGCTAACCTGATAACCGATTCCATTGGTGATGGATGGATTCGCGATCTTTCGCAAATAAAAAAGATTGAAAAATTTATTAAGGATGAATCATTCACCGAAGCTTGGCGTGCTTACAAATGGACAAACAAAAACGAGTTAGCAAAATATATCCGTAAAGAACATAATGTTATTGTTAACCCTGATTCTATTTTTGATGTTCAGGTGAAACGATTCCACGAGTATAAGCGTCAGCTTCTCAATGTAATTCATATAATTACTCTATATAATCGGATAAAAGACAACCCAAGTTTGGATGTTGTCCCTCGGACATTCATATTTGCAGGCAAGGCTGCTCCGGCATACGTTCAAGCCAAGATGACAATTAAACTTATCAACGCGGTGGCAGAGATAATCAATAAAGACCCTGAAGTAAAAGACAAGCTCAAAGTAATATTCTTGAAAAACTATTCTGTTACCCTCGCGGAAAAAATCATTCCCGCCGCTGATCTCTCCGAGCAGATTTCAACAGCAGGTTTCGAGGCTTCCGGCACCGGCAATATGAAGTTTGCTTTGAACGGTGCCCTTACAATAGGGACTATGGACGGCGCGAATGTCGAGATGTGCGAAGAAGTCGGAGAAGAAAACTTCTTTATTTTTGGCTTGCTTGCCGATGAAGTTATGGCACTCAAAAAGAACGGGTATAACCCGCGCGAATATATCGCGCGAATCCCCGAGCTAAAACTTGTACTCGATATGTTGTCTGCCGGTTATTTCAATCGATTTGAACCCGGCATTTTCCAATTGTTTGTTGATTTATTGGTAAATGTTGATTACTATTGTCTCTGTGCCGATTATGAATCATATATTGCAACCCAAAATAGAGTCTCTCAGCTTTACATTAATAAAGAAGAGTGGACTACAAAATCAATACTGAATGTGGCACGTATGAGTAAATTTTCAAGTGATCGGTCAGTTCAGCAATATGCCGAACTTATTTGGAATGTAAAACCTGTAAAAATAGATTTAGAATAAAAACTAAAAAGAAAGATTTAATTTATGGATATAGCAATAGTTGGAACCGGATACGTTGGCTTAGTCTCCGGCACCTGTTTTGCAGAAATGGGATCAAATGTTATCTGTGTTGATAATTCTCAAGAGAAATTAGTCAAATTAAGAAACGCGGATGTCCCGATTTATGAACCGGGGTTGGAAATATTATTTCATAGAAATATTGCAAAAAAACGTCTTGCTTTCACTGATGATTTGAAAGCAGCGGTATTATCATCTGAAGTTGTTTTTTTATGCCTTCCTACCCCGCAGGGCGAGGATGGTTCAGCTGATTTGCAGTATGTTATGATGGTCGCGGATAAAATAGGAGAAATTCTAAAGGAGTCTGGCGATAAAGACTTCAAGGTTATAGTCAACAAAAGCACAGTACCTGTCGGAACGTCCCGCAAGGTTGAAGCTGTTCTAAAAAAGTACGGAATTAGCAATTTTGAAGTTGTATCTAACCCCGAATTTTTACGCGAGGGATTTGCAGTTGAAGATTTTATGAAACCTGACCGCATTGTTATTGGCACGAGAACAGAAAAAGCCACGGCAATAATGAAAAGTCTTTATGAACCTTTCGTGCGTCAGGGCAATCCGATTCTCGTGATGGAAAATGAAAGCTCGGAAGTTACTAAATATGCCGCGAACTCGTATCTTGCTATGCGCATCACGTTTATGAATGAGCTTGCAAATTTCTGCGAAGCTGTGGGCGCAGATGTTGATATGATTCGCCAGGGTATGGGTAGTGATTCAAGAATCGGTAAAAGATTCCTTTTCCCGGGAATTGGTTATGGCGGTTCTTGTTTCCCGAAGGATGTTAACGCGCTAATGAAAACCGGCATTGATAATAATTCGGAATTCAAAATTCTTACTACTGTCGATAAAGTTAATAAAGAACAAAAATCCGTTTTGGTTAAGAAAGTCTTGAATTACTATAATGGCGATATTAAAGGTCGGCATTTTGCTATCTGGGGACTTGCATTTAAGCCAAATACAGATGATATGCGCGAAGCACCGTCAATTACAATAATCAACAGCCTCCTTGAACTTGGGGCAACTGTAGCTGCTTATGACCCCGCGGCACACGAAACTTCCAGTTACTACTTTGGTGATAGAATTACATATTCCCAAAATGAATACGCGGCTCTTGAAGGTGCAGATGCTCTGCTTTTGCTGACAGAATGGAACGAATTTAGGAATCCTGATTTCAGCAAGCTAAAAAGTTCACTGAAAGAAAAACTTATTTTCGATGGCAGGAATATTTTTGCCGCGAAAAAAATGAAAGAGGAAAATTTTACTTATTTCTCTATCGGCAGAATTCCCGTAAAATAAGCATACCTGATAATTCCATAATAGCCCTTTGTAAATTTATATAAGGTATCCTGAAAAAGTAAAAAGAGCGATATTGTACAATAAAAACGGGGATAAAATGGATCTAGATAATTTATAGGTACACGCTTTTTGAGCATAATCCGCATTTTCCGTGCCCTTGCTAAAAAGCAATTAAATCCAAGGGAATCCGAATCAATACTTTTTGCACCTATTTGTCTGCGCCGATGAGCAGTTGGCAGGTAAGTGGGTGCCATTTAAAAACGGCGAATAAACCTTTTGACTTTTTCAGGAAACCCTAATTAGTGCCTGCACGAAAAGTCGAGTTTAAAAAGTTCCATAATTTGAAGCTCCCCCCTTTTCCATAGAACAGCGGATATTTTTGTCAAAATACTGATTGATGAAGTTGAAAAAGAGAGACTTGAGTTAGCT
>CAIYTF010000184.1 GCA_903929035.1 uncultured Ignavibacteriales bacterium | reverse complement strand
TTTGCCCCCTTTGGGGACATATAGATGCTTTTTATCATTCTCCCGTGAGTTGTCACTCACGGTTATTCAAATTTAGTCCCTTTGGGACATAATATCAGTACCGTATATTTTCTTGATTTCAGGAGGCTGAGTAGTTACCAAATATAAAAGAAAATAATTATATTAGCTTCTAAAAGAAAATAAAATCGATGGTGTAAATGTCGTGAATCAGTGAACGTTCCCAATTAAAAAATGAATATATTTTTATGAAACGAGATAATAGTCAATGACAGATGAATCTGTTATTCGTTACTGCGTGGAACTTGCAGAGCAGGGAGCGGGTTTTGTAAGCCCGAATCCATTAGTTGGATGTGTAATAATGAAAAAAGGGAAAACTATTGCAGCCGGATTTCATAAAGTCTTTGGCGGCAGTCACGCGGAAGTTGACGCGTTCAATAATGCAGAGGAATCAGTGGAGGGGGCTACGCTGTATGTTAATTTGGAACCGTGTTCTCATACCGGCAAAACACCCCCCTGCGTTGATGCTATTATAGCAAATAAAATAAAAATGGTTGTTATCGGGATGCAAGACCCGAATCCTTTAGTTGCAGGAAAAGGAATCGCGAAACTTCGGGCAGCAGGCATTGAAGTAAAAGTTGGAATAATTGAAGACGAATGTAAATATCTCAATCGATTTTTCATAAAACATATAACCGCCGGATTACCATTCATCAGTCTAAAAATAGCTCAGACTATTGATGGTAAAATCGCGACACGGTCTTCGGATTCGAAATGGATTACATCAGAAGAATCGCGGACAATTGTTCATCAAACGCGCTCGAAGTATGACGCGGTTTTAGTTGGTAAGAATACCGCCTTAATTGATAACCCCGGGTTAGATGTTCGTATGGTAAAAGGCAGAAACCCTTCACGAATTGTATTAGATTCATCACTATCGCTTCCTCTGAAATTAAATATTTTTAAGTTTAATCATTCAAAAAAGACTTTCATCATAACCACGGAAAATGCAATTGAAGCAAATTTGCTAAAAGTGAAGCTGCTTAAAAAAACCGGTATCGTCTTGATTGCCGCGCCGGTTTCGCGTAAGACAGGCAGGATTGATTTGAAAGCCGCGCTTAAATTAATTGCAAAACAAGGTATATGCTCTGTTCTTGTTGAAGGGGGCAGTGCCGTATTCACAAATTTTATTAAACAAAAACTGGCTGACGAAATAATTATTTTCATCAGCCCTAAAATCCTCGGTTCCGGAATTCCCGCTTTTGATTCATTGAATATCAATAAAATTTCACAGGCACAACAGTGGCAAATTCATTCTTTGGAGCAATCCGGTACGGATATTATGGTTACGTTGCAGCCATAGATTTGACTGTTGTACCCAAAATATTAAACCAGACTTTTCCCTAACTTCTTCAGTAACTTACTTAGCGTTGCAATTTCATCATCTGTCAATACTGACGCAAATCTTTCAATATCTTCAGCGTGCTTAATAAACACTTTATCGAATAGTTTTTGCCCCGCGTCTGTCAATTCCACTATGATAGCCCTGCGATCTTCAACAGATGGAATTCGTTGTACCAATCCTTCGCGCGTGAGGTTATCTATGACCAAAGTCATATTCCCGCCGCTGACTAATTGCTTTTTGCAGAGGTTGCCGATAGTCATCGTACCCAAGTGACCTAATGTTTCTAAAACACCAAATTGCGGTTCAGTCAATCCAAATGATTTAATACTTTCATTCGACTTTCTCCCGAAAGTTGCGCTTGCCCTTGCTAATTTTACCCACATTGAAAGGGCAGCATCTTTTTTCGGACCATATTTTTCGGTTGAACGCATTGCTAACTATTAATTATATGTTGTTAAATATTTTAATATTAAAATAAATCACCTTGTGTTAATTAATTTATTTCTGAAAACAAAAAAAGTCCCGTATTT
>CAIYTF010000183.1 GCA_903929035.1 uncultured Ignavibacteriales bacterium | reverse complement strand
TTATTAAAGAAAAGTATCGTGGCCTTTTCAATATCAAAATTATATTCATTTTTATTCATAACACAATTGTAACTATATTTTATGAACTGTTATCACTTATTTTTAATTCATTCCTAAAGGAATTTGGTTTCACCGTTGTTTCTTTTGAAGGTTGCGGCAGGATGCCCTATTTATGGAAATCTATGATTATCAGATCAAAAATCAGCATTAAATAATGGAAAAAGAAATAGACTTATCAACCTACAAAAATAGTTTGAGCAGGAAAAATCAAATACTGAGGTTTATTTGGACACTTGTTTGGGGAGTATTAGCTCGTCCATTGCCAAGGAGTTTTGGGAATGGGTGGAAACTTTTTTTGCTGAGATTGTTTGGAGCAAAGGTAGACCCCAAAGCAGTTGTATATTCCAGTGCCCGCATCTATATGCCTTGGAATCTTGAGATGGGGGCATATTCTTGTTTAGCTCCAGAGGTTGACTGTTATAATGCCGATAAAATTAAAATTGGTGCGCATAGCACTATATCCCAGAAAACGTATTTATGCGCGGCTTCTCACGATATTAATAAAAGCAATTACCCATTAATAACGGGTGCTATAGTTATTAATGACCAAGCTTGGATTGGAGCGGATGTATTTATTGGTATGGGTGTAACTATTGGTCAAGGTGCAGTAGTGGGGGCAAGAACGTGTGTATTTAAAGACGTTGAGCCTTGGACAGTAGTTGGTGGTAATCCGGCTAAATTCATTAAAATTCGAGTAATAAATGATTAAAATTCCTATTACAGTGGTCATTCCGGTAAAAAACGAGGAAATAAATCTACCACATTGTTTAAAACAGTTGATTGAATTTGCTCAAGTAATTGTTGTAGATTCAAATAGTACTGATCATACTTTAACAATAGCAAGGCAATTTGATACAGAAATCTACATTTTTAATTGGAACGGGAAATTTCCCAAAAAAAGAAATTGGGCACTGCGAAACATAGAAGTTAATAATGATTGGATTTTATTCTTGGATGCAGATGAATATCTGACGGATGAATTTAAAGAGGAATTAGCTGAAAAAATTAAAGATCCTCACATAAATGGTTTTTGGGTTACGTACGATAACTATTTTATGGGTAAAAAATTACATTATGGTGATAAAATGAAAAAACTTCCTTTATTTAGAAAAGGGAAAGGCGAATACGAGAAAATAGAAGAAGAATTTTGGAGCCATTTGGATATGGAAGTACACGAACATCCAATAATAGATGGCTATATTGGTAAAATGAGAAATTCAATAATTCATAACGACTACAAAGGCTTGGAGCATTATATTAATCGCCACAATGCATATTCAAGCTGGGAAGCAAAAAGGTATCTGCAATTGAAAAACTCAGAATCATCTCCCCTGAATTTGCGTCAAAAAATAAAGTACAAATTAATTAAATCCGGAATATTACCAATAATTTATTTTTTTGGTTCCTATATTTTAAATTGTGGCTTTTTGGATGGCAAACAGGGATATTATTTTGCAAGGTACAAAGGCAATTATTTTTTTCAGATACAAACCAAAATAATTGAGTTTAGCAGAAATCAATAAATTGAAAATATCCATAATTACCGCAACATTTAATAGCAAAGCACATATCGAAAGTTGCATTGAAAGCGTAACATCCCAGTCCTATAAAGATATAGAATATATCATTATCGATGGAGGCTCAATAGATGGAACTGTTCAAACAGTTAAGGATTGCGAATTGACCATTAAAAATAAAGTAAATAGATTTAACTTTGTTAGTGAACCGGACGGTGGTATTTATGATGCTATGAATAAAGGCATCCGAATAGCGACTGGCGATATCGTTGGAACATTAAATTCAGATGACCAATTCTATACCAAAAAGGCAATTGAACTTGTTGCAAATGAATTCCAAAACAATAATATAGACTGTTGTTTTGGTAACTTAGTGTTTGTTGACAACTCAAATAAAATTATTCGGAAATGGCATTCACGACCATTTGAAAGTGATTTGTTTGCCAAAAGTTGGACACCAGCGCATCCCACATTTTACTGCAAAAGGGAACTGTTTGAAAAATACGGTTTATATAAAACTGATTATAAAATAGCATCTGATGTGGAACTAATGCTCCGTTTTCTTGAAGTAATGGAAGTGCGTTCGGCGTTTTTGAATGAATACCTGGTTAAAATGCGAACTGGCGGAGTCAGTAATCAGGGAATAAAAAGCACAATCATTATTACAAAAGAAATAAAACGTGCTTTTAGAGAAAACGGATTAACATTTAACCTATCAAAATATCTATTTTACAAACTACTCAAGTTAAAGGAATTTATAGTTTAACAATGAATATTCTTATTACCGGATATAACGGTTTTATAGGCTCAAACCTTACGGTAGCTTTGAGTGAGCATCACCTCATTGGGGTTGATCTTTATGCTGGAAACACTGTCAATAAACATATAGATTGGTCTAATCTAAATACAATAAATACAGTTGACTGCATCATCCATCTGGCCGGAAAAGCGCACGATACCAAGAACAGTTCAACCGCCGATGAATATTACGAAATTAATGTTGGTCTGACTAAAACGATATTTGGGCAATTTTTAAAATCAAGCGCAACTAAGTTTATTTTTTTTAGTTCGGTCAAAGCGGTAGCGGATTCGGTAGTCGTTGATCGGCTTACCGAAGAAGTATCATCCAACCCATTGACTCCTTATGGCAGGTCCAAATTAGAAGCGGAAAAATTTATTATAAATGAATTCGATAAGTGGAAAAAGGAAGATTTGGCGAAAGGAAAGGATGCTGAGATGAAAAAAGTGTACATTCTTCGTCCTTGTATGATCTATGGTCCAGGAAACAAGGGTAACTTAAATCTTTTGTTCAAAGTACAACAAAAAGGGCTTCCATGGCCGCTGGGGGCTTTCGATAACAAACGTTCGTTTTGTTCAATCGATAACATATTGTTTGTCATTAAGCGGTTAATTGATGGTAATATTGAAGATGGTATCTATCAAGTGGCCGATGATGAAGCCTTATCCACCAACGAGTTAATAAGATTAATCGCGTTGTCGCAAAACAAAAACGCCAAGATATTAAATATTCCTGTACAATCGATTAAAGCCATCGCGCGTATAGGAGATATGCTCCATCTTCCTTTAAACAGTGAACGTTTAAAGAAGCTTACGGAATCGTATTTGGTTTCGAATAATAAACTTAAAAACGCTCTTGGAATAGCAAAAATGCCCTATACGGTGCTTGATTGTATGAACGAAACGCTTGAATCATTTAAACAACTTCATTAATAAAAACTTATTTCTATGCAATTTACATTAGACCTTGATTCTTTTATTAAACAATACGTTATATGTCGTGAAGAAAGTTTGTTAAAAGCGGATTTTGAAAATTATGACGAACAAATGCGGCATCTAATTAACGGTGCATCGGTATTGGTGATAGGCGGCGCAGGCACTATCGGTTCGTCTTACATCAAAGCTATTTTACGATACCGTATAAAAAAGCTTGTTGTGGTTGATACCAATGAAAATGGACTGACGGAATTGGTTCGCGACTTGCGAAGTTCATCAGGATACAACATACCCTTTGATTTTATCACATACCCTGTAAATTTCGGAGATAATGTATTTGAAAAGATATTCAGGCAAAGCGGACCTTATGAAATAGTCGCAAATTTTGCGGCTCATAAACATGTGCGTAGTGAAAAAGATATTTTCTCCATCGAGGCGATGATCGAAAACAATGTGCTACGTGCTCGCAAGTTGCTGAATATTTTAGTGGATAATCCGCCAGAACATTTTTTCTGTGTTTCCACGGATAAAGCAGCCAATCCTGTAAATGTTATGGGGGCAAGCAAGAAGCTTATGGAAGAGCTTATTATGGCATATTCGCAAAAAATACCGATAAAAACAGCACGATTTGCGAATGTAGCTTTTTCAAACGGCAGTTTACTGTTTGGTTTTTTGGAACGAATAAACAAAAGGCAACCTTGGTCTTGTCCGTTGGGCATACGGCGCTTCTTTGTTTCACCCCAAGAATCAGGCGAACTTTGTCTAATGGCGTCTATTATGGGAGAATCGGGCGATATTTTCTTTCCCAAATTAGATGAAGAAAAGGATATGAAATCTTTGGATAAAATTGCATTTGATTTACTGAATTCCATAGGGTTGCTTCCCGACATTTGCAAAACGGAAGATGAAGCTATTAAAAAAGCATTGCTGATGGATGAAAACTCTACCACTTATCCTGTATATTTATTTGGTTCGGATACTTCAGGCGAAAAGTCGTTTGAGGAATTTTATACTGAAAATGAATTATTGGATATGGATTCTTTTGCTAATCTGGGCGTTATTAAAAATTCCAGGGAAAGGGGAATTTCCGAAATTGACGAAATATTTGACAAGCTTCATCGCCTATTCAACGAAAGTAATGTAACTAAAGCGGACATAGTAGAAATTCTCAAAGAATACCTGCCTAACTTTGAGCATATTGAAACTGGTAAAAATTTAGACCAAAAAATGTGATATATGAAAAGATTATTTGATTTTGCTGTTAGTTTATTAGTGATAGTTTTGTTAACTCCTTTTGTATTGCCAATAATTATTCTTTTACTTTTGACAGGCGAACATTATGTTTTTTATAAGCAAAAACGGGTAGGATTATGCGGAGTCGAGTTCTTTTTGTTAAAATTCGCCACTATGCTTAAAGATAGTCCCAATACTGGGACTGGAGATGTAACTCTACAAAACGATCCAAGAGTATTGCCCTTTGGTCGATTCTTGCGTATTACTAAAATTAATGAGTTACCACAGATATTAAATATTTGTAAAGGTGATATGTCTTTTGTTGGTCCGAGGCCGCTCACTCCAAAGGTATTCAATTACTACTCTAAGGAAAGTCAAAAGATAATAAAGGAAATGAAGCCGGGTTTAACAGGAATAGGATCGATTATTTTTAGGGATGAAGAAGCTATTTTGGGTAAAACAAAATTAACTTGGGAAGATTGTTTTTCTATACAAATTATGCCATATAAAGCTGAATTGGAAAAATGGTACTATAAGAAACGCAGTTTCGGATTGGATTTTCTTCTTATTCTTATTACCGCATTGGTTGTTGTAAAACCTTCAACCAATATAGTGGAAAAACTTTTCAAGGATTTACCAACAAGGCAGTTTAAATTATAGTTTTCAAAAGTATAAACTTGAAATACATATTTTTCTTCATAGTCATTCTTTTATCCCCCGTAATTAAACCCCAAATAGTTTACGAACCAATTACCAACTCTGTTTACAATTTCTTGGAACGTCAGTCAGTTAAAGGGCTAATTACAGTTCACTCTGAAGTAAAACCTTTTCCGCGTGTGCTTATAGCAGAAAAACTAATTGAAATTAGGAAAAAGAAAACATTGCTCTCTAAGATTGAAATGCAGGATTTAAAATTTTATGAAAATGATTTTGCGGATGAGATTAATTCATTGGATAAGGGGCAAACGCCTGATTCTACACGCGTAGAATACTTTACCTTTGGACATAATAACCGCTTAAGGGCATTTGATTATAAAGATTCATTATTCTCAATTTACGATGATTTTGTTTTGGGCTATTCTGCCGAAAGATTCCAAGGTTCAACAATAACTCATCAGTGGGGCGGTTTTTCTTTATATGGTTATATTTCAAACTTTATTGGTTTCAGTTTTAATTATAAAGATAACACTGAAAGTGGAAAATATCTTGATGATAGACATAATTTTACGCCATTGACGGGAATAAACATAACAAATTCAAAAATAGGAAATAGTAGCTATTCATTTCAGCACGATGAAGTAAACGCCACTGTCACAGCGTCCTGGCAATGGGGCACGTTTTCATTTGGCAAAGATTTTGTTAATTGGGGCAGTAGTTTAAGCCCCGCGAGTCAGTTAATGCTTTCAAGTAAAACTCCTACTTATCCGTTTATTGAGTTAAGGATAAACCCTGTAAGCTGGCTGCGCTTTTCATATATCCACGGATGGCTGCATTCCGGTTTATTAGACTCTTCTACTATCCATTATTCTCCAGTTCAGGGAAGACAAAATTATATACAGATTCCAAAATTTATAGCCGCGCATTTTTTGTCAATGGACTTAACCAAAAATATTACTTTATCACTTGGTGAATCCATAATATACAGCGAAAGAATTGAACCTCTATATTTAATCCCAATAATGTTCTTCCGTATCGCGGATCATTATATATCCAAAGACAGCAGCAATACAGGCAGCAATGCCCAGATGTTTGGGGACTTTTCTATTAAAGTGCCATCAATACGCGGTAAATTTTATTCAACATTATTTATTGACGAGCTTTCTTTAACAGCGGTATTGGATAACAAGAATGGAGTTTCTTCGATAGGTTACACTTTGGGTGGTGAAGTTATTGACCCTGTTATTGAAAACTCTGCATTAGTTGTTGAATACACGAGACTTTCTCCATTTGTATATATGAACTCTAATATCGCGCAAACATTTACAAGTTATGGTTACCCGCTTGGTAATTGGATAGGCAGCAACGGGGATATTACATATATAAAGTACTCTCAAAATTTAATGAGAGGTTTAACGGTAAACCTATGGGGCAACTATGTGAGAAAAGGGTCGATACCGGCACCTATTCAGCAATACGAATTGCCATATCCGTCAACATTATTTGGATTACGAAAAATTCAAAAAGAGTTTGGTTTTGAAGTATGCTATGAAATAGTAAACAATGGTTGGTATAAATTGTACTATAATTATTCAAATATAAGCGATCAGGATATTAATAGAACACCATCTTACTTGTTAGGTGTCAATAAATCCATAGGATTCTCAATTTCTTATGCATATAATACCTTGTCAAGATGACTAAAATTTCATTTTTTTGTTCCATCACAGAATATGGTATTGAAAAAAATAATTATATTAAGTTTAGAATTTCTTTTGGGTTATAAAAACATTTAATGCTGTATCTTATTGTCTTTTTTACAAGTCTGATTATCACGATTTTCACTATGCCTTATTGGATAGAGTATTTGGAATCGCGTGAAATTGTGGACAACCCCACGTCTGCAAGGAAGATTCACACCGTTCCAACACCTCGGATGGGCGGATTGATTATATATTTGATGGCTGTCATTTCACTTTATATTTATAATAGTGATTCGCATTTGGTTAGAATGATAATTTTAGGTTCATTCGGCTTTGCTGTGATTGGCGTATTTGATGACTTATGGACAATGCATTGGAAGATAAAGTTTCTTTTACAATCGTTGAATGTTTTATTCTTACTGTACGCGCTCAAGACTTACTTTAATAAGGTGGAATTTTTTTCAATCACGATTCCATATCCGTTCGACCAAGTTCTTTTGTTTATTTTTATATTGGGCACTATAAATTCGATAAACTTAATGGATGGTATGGATGGATTAGTGGGCGGGTTCTCGTTGCTCGTGCTGGTTGTAATTTTAGTTTTGGCGTTTACCGCAGGCAGCCATATAATGCTTATTTTATGCGCTAGTTTATTGGGCGGGTGTCTTGGATTTTTAAAATATAACGCATCTCCGGCGAGAATTTTTCTGGGAGACTCCGGGTCGCTTACACTTGGATATTTCTTGGTGGTATTAACAATATTGACTTCGATAGAGCAGTTTAAACGTACATTGGACCTCACGTTTGCTGTTATTATTCTCGCGGTTCCTATAATAGATACATTAAAGGTGATGTTCGTGCGGATATATAATGGCAATAGTATGTTTCTCCCCGACAAAAACCACTTGCATCATATAGTATTAGGTACGGTTGTTAAGTCAAAGACTACCGTGTTCCTAATTCTTTCCTTATCGCTTTTGTTTATCACGGACGCGTTGATATATCTGAAATATTCCAAGATAGGAGGGATTATTCTTTTTGGGCTTCTGGGGAATAGTCTTTTACAGATGAAATACGTGTTGCGCACATCGGAGAATCTCGCGCAGATAGAACTGTTTCAAACAAATTTAGCGAGTTTTTCCAGAAATACTATGCTGAAAATAAAAGAGGCACTTGTATATATTTCCAGTTTAATATCGTTTATATTAATGATAGGTTTTTTTCCATATAGCGCGGGGATAAGTAAAGTTATTTTACTCACGCTTATGATAATTTTAATTTTAATGCTAACTTTGGCTTTCTTCACTTACCGGAAAACTAAAAGCACTAGTGATATTTATGTTTTTTTGAATCTTGTAATTTTTCTGGGGCTTAGTTTTTTTTCCGATTCGGTTGTTGCTTCGCATTTTCTTCATTCAGGAAATAGCAGGTATTTTTTTTTCATAGCGATACTAATGCTGTTAACATTAGTGGTGTTTTTTATTATATGTAAAAATTGCTATCCAATAGAGAAAAAGTCGTTTCTTACAGGGCTGGATTTGATTTTAATTTCTCTAATTTCTCTAATATTCATTCTGCATCGTATTTTTGATTATCAGGGATATTTGAATTTAGGAGTGAACGGATTTTACGCGTTAGTAATTTATATTTGGTACAAGATTATTTCCGGTATAGAAGAAAAGTATCATATACTGCTTTACCGTATATCCTTTATTATTCCATTTGCTGCTATGGTATATAATTATTTTTCGTAGATAATATTTTCAAAAGTAACCATTTCTAAAAAATATAATTCCGATAAAAAATGCCGTTTGCGCGTAATGCAATCGGCATTTTTTTTGCCTTTATTATCTGAACGGTATTACTTTTGTCTTGAACCGTGATTTTTTTTTGATTTATGTGAATTAGAATGATTATAGCTTCAGATCAGAGTAATCATTATAATCACAGTAACTACTCAGTCTCCTGAAATCAAGAAAATATACGGTACGGATATTATGTCCCAACGGGACTAAATTTGAATAACCGTGAGTGACAACTCACGGGAGAATGATAAAAAGCATCT
>CAIYTF010000182.1 GCA_903929035.1 uncultured Ignavibacteriales bacterium | reverse complement strand
TCTTCCCACGCATTGGCAACCGTTCCGGTGGCTTCCTGATAATAATAGTCCGGAGTTACTGCATTTTCAACTTTCAATACAAGCTTTGCACCGCGTCTCGGCATATAGACTTTCACTTTGAATGTTTTATTCAGGGTGAAATCAATTGGGGCTGCAAATGTAAGATAAGCTCCTGCCCAAACTTGTCCGGTACCCTTTACTATCCTGCCAGCGTATGAACTTAAATTTATTCCGCTTATTTGCGGATTTAATACTCTTGATCCTACACCGCCGTCAAAGTTTGTGAATGTGTAATTGACTATAGCAGATTCAAAGTCAATTGGCAGCACCGGATTTGTTTGCGCGTGCAGAAACCCGGGAAATGATAACAGAACAAAAGCGATGAAACATACAAAGAAATGTGTTGGCTTTATCATATTTTTTTCTTTCCAAATAAATATTTAATGAAACATAACTATATGTGAAAGTATGCAAATTTTTGTTTAAAATCAATAGGGCTTGGCAGAGAATGCATTACCTACCCGAACTTCTTCGTCACTTCAATTCCTAATTGTTCCATACGATAGCGCAGCTTTGAACGCGAAAGTCCTAACACTTTTGCCGCGCGGACTTGGTTGCCGCCGGTTATATCGAGCGTCTTCAATATTAAATCTTTAATAACCACCTCAATGGCAATGCCTTGTTTCGGCACTCTTAACAAAAATTCATCTTTTATCTTTTCCGGTTTAGGCTCGTTGGTCTTTAAGAAATTAAAATTGAATTCTTTCAGTTCATCGCTTTCAAGCAGCAGCATAGCGCGCTCCATAGCGTTGCGCAATTCACGGACGTTGCCTTTCCAATATTGATTGGTAATCAGGGTCATAGCAGGGGGGTCTATGCCTTTTACCTGTTTATTAAACTTGAGCGCGAATTCGTTCATAAACGAATAGGCAAACATTTCTATGTCTTCGCTCCGGTCGCGCAGCGGCGGAATAAGCACCCGCGCGACATTAAGGCGATAGTATAAGTCTTCGCGGAAATTGCCTTTTTTAACTTCATCTTCAAGATTTCTGTTTGTAGCAGCCAGCACGCGGACATCAACAGTAATTTCTTTTTCTCCGCCAAGCCTGTAAAACTTTCTCTCCTGCAGCACGCGTAATAGTTTAACTTGCAAGTCGAGGCTCAGTTCACCTATTTCATCAAGTAGAATAGTGCCTTTCTCTGCTAATTCAAACTTGCCCGCTTTGGTTTTTTGCGCCGCGCCGGTGAAAGCTCCGCGCTCGTGACCAAACAATTCACTCTCGGCTAATTCTTTCGGAATAGCCGCGCAGTTTATCGGGATGAAAACTCTCCCGTTGCGGGGGCTTTTCTGGTGAATATAACGCGAGACAACTTCTTTGCCTACACCGCTTTCACCTTCGAGTAAGATAGTGGTATCACCGCTCAATGCAAGTTTTTCAACAGTGGAAATAACCCGCTGGATGGCTCTGCTTTTACCGAAGTGCTCACGGGTAAGTTCATTTTCCTGAATGAGCGACCGTAACGCGCGGACTTCGTTCAAAGCCTGCAATTGCACGGCGCATTTATGCAGCAGCATCCGCAGCTGTTCAATATCAAGCGGTTTGAGCAGAAAATCATACGCGCCAAATTTCATTGCTTTCACTGCAATCTGCACATCGGAATAACCGGTAATCATAATAACAGGAATATGCGGAAATTGTTTCTGGATAAGTTTAAGTATTTCAAGCCCATCGTGAGTGGTTAGATAGATGTCCAGCAGGACCACGTCAGGTTCAAAACGCTCGACTGTTTCAAGTGCTTTGCCTGCTTCCATACACATATCGGCATCATACCCTAACTTGATCAGAATTTTTTTTAACGATAAACAAACAAGATTATCATCATCAATTATAAGAACGCGAAGTGTCATTATTTATTTTTCTTTCTTAACTGAAGAGTGACAGGGAATCTTGACAGTGAAAGTGGTGCCTATCCCTTGTTCGCTTTTAAAAGATATCTCGCCCGAGTGTTCTTCCACTATAGTTTTGCAGACACTCAAGCCCAAACCTGTACCATTTTGTTTACTTGTATAAAAATCGCTGAATATATTTTGGTGATTTTTTTCTTCGATACCGTGCCCTGCATCGTTAACCTCAATTATCGCGAATTGCGAATCTTCAATTGTTTTTTTTAGTGATCTAATTTTTACAATATCGCCTTTGTTTGAAGCCTCAATTGAATTGGTGACGAGATTTACAATTACCTGAAGCAATTTATTCCTGTTAAAAGTAAAATGAGGCAGTTCCATTAGTAATTCGTGTTTTAGCACGACGGATTTTGTTTCTGCAAGAGGACGCATTATGGAAAGGCTGCTTAATATTACTTCATTTATAGAATAAATATCATCGTGAGACTGCGCGCGGCGGGTAAATTCCAATACATTATCAACAAGTCCTGCAATTCGCAAGACAGCCTCTTTACACGACTGAACAGATTCCGCCATATCGGGTGCCAGCTTGTCTTCTTCCATTGCCAGATAATCAATATTAAGCCGCAGTGCCGACAGGGGGTTGCGTATTTCGTGGACAAGCCCCGCGGCAAGTTTGCCCAATATCAGCAGTTTATTGTTCTGTATTTCGTCTTGCAATTCGAAGTAATCCTTAGTTAATCAAGTAAAGTTAAATCATTATTATGCAAAATTACAAATTGCAGAATGAAAAATACTATTTAATTAAATTGATATTAAAGGGAATCTTTAATAATTTTAATAGTTTAATTAATTTTCTCTTGAAAGGAGATTCAAAATGGCTGTAAAAGTCGGAATAAACGGATTCGGAAGAATCGGACGATTAGTATTTAACGCGATTGTTGACAGAGGATTGTTAGGAACCGAAATTGACGTTGTCGCGGTTGTTGATGTCAGCACTTCTGCTAAATATTTCGCTTATCAATTAAAATATGATTCTATTCACGGAAGATTTACAGGAACAATTGCAACCGAGAAAAGCAATGCCAATGCTGCTGAAGATGACGTGTTGATTGTAAACGGGAACAAAATTCACTGCGTTGCTGCCACTAAAGAACCAAGTCAATTACCTTGGAAAGAGTATGGTGTAGATTATGTTATTGAATCAACCGGCCTTTTTACCGATTCAGAAAAAGCAAAAGGTCACCTTGCCGCTGGCGCGAAAAAAGTTATTCTCTCAGCCCCGGGTAAAGGCGATGTGAAAACAATTGTTATGGGTGTAAATGACCACGAATATGATTCAGCTGCCCACCACATTATTTCCAATGCATCCTGCACCACCAACTGCCTTGCCCCTCTCGTGCACGTGATTCTAAAAGAAGGACTTGGCATTGAAACCGGTTTAATGACTACCATCCATTCCTATACCGCTACACAAAAAACCGTTGACGGTCCTTCAAAGAAAGACTGGAGAGGCGGACGCGCTGCTGCTATCAACATTATTCCTTCAAGCACCGGTGCCGCTAAAGCAGTAGGCGAAGTGCTTCCGGTGGTTAAAGGTAAACTTACAGGTATGTCTTTCAGAGTTCCTACAGCTGATGTATCTGTTGTCGATTTAACTATCCGCACCGTAAAAGATACTTCCATTGCTGAAATCGACGGGCTGATGAAAAAAGCGTCCGAAACTTATATGAAAGGCATTCTCGGATATTCAGATGAAGAAGTTGTTTCAACGGATTTTATTCACGATGACCGCTCATCTATTTATGATTCTTTGGCAACATTGCAGAATAATTTCAAAGACGAGAAACGCTTCTTCAAAATCGTTTCTTGGTATGACAACGAATGGGGCTATTCAACGCGCGTTGTTGACCTCTTGTTAAAAGTCGCTAAAGCGTAAATTTTTTCGAGGGTTGTTTCAGTTCGCGGGACAACCCTTTTTTATATCAGATTCGTTCTTAATCCTTGTAAATAAATAACCTTTGCATCTTCTAAATCTAACCTTCGCATCTTCGCGTAAGAAAGTGTTAATGTTATTTCTGAACGAGTTCTTAATTGTCCGAATATATAATTGACTAAAAAGGTATTTCTATGAATAAAAAAACTATTGATCAAATTTCACTATCCGCAAAAAAAGTGCTTGTGCGTGTTGATTTCAACGTGCCGCTTGATGCAAACAAGAATGTGACGGATGATAAACGGATTGTTGAATCACTACCAACGATAAAAAAAATTATTGCCGATGGCGGAATCGCGATTCTAATGAGCCACTTGGGAAGACCCAAAGGACAGCCTGCACCAAAATACAGCTTGGCTCCCGTTGCCGCGGTGTTAAGTAAATTGCTGGGCAAAGAAGTAAAATTTGCCCCCGATTGTGTTGGAGCTGAAGTAAAAGCAATTGTTGACGCGCTACAGCCCGGCGATGTACTTCTGCTTGAGAATCTTCGCTTCCATAGTGAAGAAGAAAAAAACAATCCTGAATTTGCAAAGCAATTGGCTGAACTTGGCGATGTTTACGTGAACGATGCTTTCGGCAGCGCGCACCGTGCCCACGCTTCAACGGAAGGCGTGACCAAATTCCTGCCATCAGTAGCCGGTTACCTTATGAAAAAAGAATTAGACTATCTCGGCGGCGCGATTGCAAATCCAAAGCGGCCGTATTGCGCTATTCTTGGCGGCGCGAAAATTTCCGGCAAGATTGATGTTATCAACAGCCTGTTAGATAAAGTTGATACAATGATTATCGGCGGCGGGATGGCATACACGTTTTATAAAGCGCAGGGCTTAGAGATTGGCACTTCATTGCTTGAAGCAGAGAAGATTGATTTAGCTAAAGAGTTATTGGAACGATTTAGCAAATCAAAAGTGCAGGTACTGTTTCCTGTTGATGTTGTGATTTCTTCGGAATTTAGTAACGATTCACCCGGCACGGTTGTATCTGTAAAAGATATGCCTGCCGACAAAATGGGACTTGACATAGGACCTGAATCACGGAAACTTTTTGCCGATGCAGTGAAAGCATCAAAAACCATCGTGTGGAACGGACCTATGGGCGTGTTTGAATTTGACAACTTCGCGCAGGGCACCAACGATATTGCCAACGCGTTAGTTGAAGCAACAGAACTTGGCGCGATAACTATTGTAGGCGGCGGAGATTCAGCAGCTGCAATTGCCAAAGCAGGACTCGAATCAAAAGTATCGCACGTTTCAACCGGCGGCGGAGCATCCTTAGAATTTCTCGAAGGAAAAGTTCTCCCGGGCGTTGAGGCGTTGAACGATTTATAAAAAATAA
Source organism: uncultured Ignavibacteriales bacterium (assembly GCA_903929035.1). Classification (GTDB taxonomy): domain Bacteria; phylum Bacteroidota; class Ignavibacteria; order Ignavibacteriales; family Ignavibacteriaceae; genus CAIYTF01. The sequence continues at coordinate 304 of CAIYTF010000182.1, read as the reverse complement.
ACAGTTTGTCGCAAAAGCCGCTCCATAAAATACGGGGCGGCTTTTTTCTTCAGAGCACTCGGAATAACACGGTTGATTTACTATAACTTGTTATCGGTTTGGTAGAACCATTGCAAAATTTGTAACTACTCAGCCTGTTCTTGAATTTGTCCCAACGGGACTCAATTTGAATAACCGTGAGTGCTAACTCACGGAAAAGTAAGCCCAAACAAATAACGTCCCCGAAGGGGGCGAACTAATGCGGCGTGAATTTGCCCCCTTCGGGGACATAGATGCTTTTTATCATTCTCCCGTGAGTTGTCAC
>CAIYTF010000181.1 GCA_903929035.1 uncultured Ignavibacteriales bacterium | reverse complement strand
TTTAAAATTGATTCAAATTTCTCTTTCCTATTTTGAGCAAACGCTGAAACTTCTTATTAGTCATATTCAGGTTTCTTGGAGATGGTATCAGCATAGTCATTGAATTTTTGTTTGAGCGCTCCATATACTCTGTGCAGATTCCCATTTTCTTCTTTAACTTTTATTAAAACCATTTCTTTTGTTAAGAAAATCATCGGATCAAAGATGAGAGATTCACTCCCGAAATGCGTTACACAATTGCGTATAAGAATTACATCATTCACACCTTTTGACGCAAAATATCATACCGAAGGGCTAATGGGAGGCATTACAGTTTATATTATAAGGTACGGTTATCATCTTGATTGTGAATAATATAAAACTTATCCGGAATTGTGTAATTCTTTCCTTATATGAATATTCCGGAGTATAGTGTACAATAAATTCCGGACTATAGTGGTTCATCGTCACATTTGGGGACGCACAAAATTTCTCAAAAATATTTCACAAATATTTGATAATCAGATAAATATGCTCGTTCTTTCTTGATAATCTGGTAGGTATTTATTATCTTCAAGTAATTTAAAATCAATTACTTATGAGAATAAATCGCCTTATTGATCTTCCTAAATTCGGCATTAACGACATTGAACAGAATAATGGCAAAATCACGATTTTTGCTTTTATCAAGTCCTGCCGATCCCAATGCCCTATCTGTGGCCATTTCAGTAGCTCTGTTCATGATCATTATCATCGAAAAATTACAGATTTACCCGTCTTTCAAAATACTACTTTACTCTTCTTAAAGACAAGAAAATTTAAGTGCAGGAATTTTTCGTGTCCGCGTAAAGTGTTTTCTGAGCAGACCTCTCATTTAAAAAGATACTCACGAAGGACTTTCAGGGTATCACATTTATTGGATTCATTGTCAATTGAACTAACAGGAAAACTTGGGAGTCAGCTTTCAAAGCTACTATTCTTTCCTGTGAGTTGTTCCACAGTGACTCGTATTGCGCTTAAACAAGAACTTCCAGTAATAACACAACCTGTAATACTTGGCGTTGACGATTGGGCTTTTCGCAAAGGAGTAAATTATGGAACAGTGTTGATCGATATGGAAACATCCAGACCAATTGATCTCTTATCTTCACGAGATAGTGCAAACCTAAAAGAATGGCTTAAAAAATATCCAGCAGTCAAAATTATCACCAGGGATCGGTCCGGAGCATATTCTTCAGCCATTAATGAAATTTGTCCGGATGCTATTCAAGTTGCTGATCGGTTCCACTTGCTAATGAACCTTTCTGAAGCCCTTGATAGATATTTTAAAAGTGTCAGAAAGGAAATACGCCAGGTAATAACAGATAAGACAGACGAAATATTATCATTATCTGCCAATGAAGGCCAATGTAATAGCACAGATGTTACAAACTTTCTCTTTGTACAAGTTACCTCAGAATCTAAAGAGATCCAACTCGATCAACGAATAGACACCTTTAACAAAGTCAAAGAATTGCAATCAAAAGGGACACCTATCAATAGGATTTCCACAACATTAAAAATCAGTCGTAATACGGTACGCTCTTATTTCATTCAAGAAGCATTGTCCCCAAGGATTCACCCAAAGTCCGTCAACATCGCTCTATACTCTGGATATATTTTGTCCAGGTTAAATATGGAAGGTTATAAGAAGATAGACATTTTTGAAGAAATCCTTGGGCTTGGTTATAATGGTGGCCGCACGCAGGCTTTCGTTTACATCAATAAATTGAAGTTGGAATATGGCCTTACTACTCTGGATAGCATTGAGGTTCAGAAGAAAATAATACCATATATCAAACCATTAGATTCCAGAAAATTAGCCAAATATATCGGCGGATCAATCTCAGAGATTGAAGATCTCGATGAAAGAAGTTGTATGAAAACATTAATTGCAAATTTACCGGAACTTCAAATAGTCAGGAAATTGGTGCAGATATTTCGGACCATGCTCAAGCGAGGTTGTGGCAGCATAACAAGATGGATAGATTTTGTCAAAAAATCGAAGCGCAAATTTTCCGGTCTAAAATCATTCGCTTATGGTTTATCCCGGGATATTAAAGCTGTTGAAAACGGAATAAGATTGCCTTGGAGTAACGGAACTGTTGAAGGACATGTGAACAGAATAAAATGTATCAAGCGCCAAATGTATGGCAGGGCCAGTTTTGAACTACTGCGTAGGAAAGTGATACTGTCTCAGCATGGGTAACCGTCCCCAAATGTGACGAAGAACCAGCATGCTCCGGATTATCCAAGTGTTGTGATTAATGTCTTGACTAAATATTTTGCTTTCATATTGTCTATTGTCCTATTGTCAATTGGTAATATGGTTCACATTTTAAATGTCCGCTATCATTCTGAGGCTAAGAGCAATGGCTAGTTGCGAGAAGCGAAAGTGTCCGTGATGACAATTCCGTAAACGCGAAAACAGGATGGTTTTCCACAATAGTCTCTTTTGCTTCTTAGACTTTATAAGCGGCTGGTACTTAAAGTCTTTAGATAATTCTCAGGAGTCATTACGCCAAGAGAACTATTTGAAAAATTCTTGATATTTCTTGTCACAATTAAATCAATTTGGCCATTCAATTCAGCAGAATAATTTTGCAATGCGTCTTCAAAATCCTTGAAATTCG
>CAIYTF010000180.1 GCA_903929035.1 uncultured Ignavibacteriales bacterium | reverse complement strand
TGCTTCGGCATTGCCGGCTTGGTTATCGATATCCCACCCGAGTGCCTTGAAAAACGGGTCGATGAAATCTCGTCTGGTCTGAGTTTCATTATAATCTGACCGTTTATAAGAATCGATTTGTTCCTCGAAACGAGTTACCAAGGCGGCGATAGCTTGTTTTGCCTGATCTTTTGTCAATTGCTAAGATTTTAATTGTTAATGGAAAAGTGTCATAATTGTTCTTTACGCCAAATCATAAAGCAATCTCTCGGCACTCCGAACAAACATCTCCCGTAAATATTATTAGCCAAACTCTCAGGTTGGATATTGCTTTAATCTCATCTGATGCCAAATACCCTTTCACCTTTAATATTCCAGCTGTTCTTATTGATCTTCACAGAATCTATTGCTTGGTTCAATCCTTTCTTGATATGAAACCTGTCAAACGCGGCGTGAGCCGCGTTCAGATTTTCGGATAAAATTATTATTTTTTAACTACTGCATCTTCGAGCAATACTTCGTAAGAATACCCATAACCAAAATCTTTGTTCAATGCAATCTTCCCCTCAAATGTTACAACATCACCTACATTTACCTCATCATTTGTTGTGATAGTCAGATCAAAACTGTTACCGCTGCCGGTTCCATCCTGAAAATGTACCCAGTTTTTCTGCATAATACCGGCGTTATACTTTGTAACTTTACCTTTAATTTTAATAGTCTTGCCGTCATATTTTTTCCGGTTTTCGTAGATTTGGGCAATAGTAACACCGCCAGATACTTTGCCAACTTTAATTTCTTCTTTTTGAATAACCGGTTTTTGCGGCTGCGTCATCATTTCAGGCACTTTTTTGGCAACCGGTCCTTTGGCAGATTCGATAACCATAGGCTGATCTGTAAGGTCTTCAACAAACACGATAGAGGGGAAAGTTCTGTTTAATTCCTTACTCGTGAAATTCTGCATCTCCATACCGCGCGAGTAATAGAAAGTTTGTCCGGCTTTTACTTCTTGTTTGCTGAATGCCATCCAGTATTCTTTGTCCGCATCTTTTATTCTTGCATAAGTGTAAGTTGAAACGGGAATTGATTCAAGTATAGTAATTTGGTGTGCCCCGGGTTTCAGCTCCGGTTGGTTATCCTTTTTGCATCCGCCAAAAACAGTGAATAGAATAGTTAGAAATAAAAATAGAGCTTTACGCATTTTGTTATCTTCGATTTGAAAGTAAATAAATATTTTTCCAAATATAAGGATTATATAAGGAATGTAAAAAGCGGAAATTCTTAACCTGTATTATTCATAAGGAAATTGAGCAATTTCAAGTTTATTTGCAATTTGTTAGCACTTTTCAATTGATAAACTCCGGTTTTATCCTACGTTTATGTTTTCAATGAACTGTTTTTTTGCTATATTATCAAGTTACTTTAGATATTCTATTATTTTTCGCTTTTTTATGATGAAACATTATTTACTCTTTACATTAATAATCCTATTTATCTCCTTAGGCAGCCATACCGAAGGACAAACTGTGCAGCAATCAAAACCGATGATAGACTCTTCTCGTTATAAACAAAACCCAAACTACGATTACGAACTCGCTTTGTATAAAATATACAAAAAGAAGCGTGCAGATATTGTAATGCTTGGAAATTCAATCACTCACGGTGTAAATTGGAATGAACTTTTAGGGCGTGACAATATTATTGAGCGGGGTATTCCCGCTGATATTTTACCGGGTTTTATTGCCCGGCTGAAATTTGTTTTTGATCTCAATCCCAAAGTAGTGTGCATTATGGGAGGGATAAATGACGTTTATAATTGGACCCCTGTTGAAGAGATATTTAAGAACTACGTTAAAATTATTGATTCGCTTAGGAACAAAAAAATCAAAGTGATAGTCCAATCCACATTGTTTGTCGCGAAAAAGTATCAAAGTTCTGCAGACAGGAACAGCGAGGTGGATAAATTAGACAAATTATTGCAAAGCTATTGCAATACAAACGGCATTGAGTATATCGACCTTAACAGCAGGATGACAAAAGAGAAGTGCCTGCGTGAAGAATTAACACACGATGGCTTGCATTTAAATGCTTCAGGTTACAAAATTTGGGCTGATGAGTTAGATAAAGTATTAAGAAAATATCTTCTTTAATGGCTCGTTCAGAAATAACATTAACACTTTCTGAGGCGAAGACGCGAAGGGTTATATGTTAGAAAATGTAAAGATTATTTCTTGACGAGAACTAAGTAAACTAAATTATAAAAATAAGAATAAATTAAAGGTTAAAAAATGAAACAACTCTTGCAAGATAGCAGTGCATTTTCCGTAATGCTTTTCACGCTTATGTTTTTATTAATAATTTCGAAAATTCCCGATAACTACCGTGTTAATGTGTTTGGGATGGAGTACAAGCTAAAAAAAGTTGATATGTTATTGGATGTGAAGGCTGATTCGACTGCTCCGGCTGAAGAAAAATCTTCAGGAAGCCTTAGCAGAAATTCATATCATTTGGCAGGTTCATTGTTTGCTATTCTTCGTTCCGGAGAAGCAGAGAAAGATGCTGTCAGTTTAGCGGCAACCAAAATTTCGTGTCCGATGCCAGATGTTCCAAAGATTGAGAATGCAGAAAATTTGAAGAATTTCTTTCAGGCGATGAAATCGGCAGGTTCAAAAAAAGTTCGTATTGCTCATTATGGAGACTCGGGAATTGAAGGCGATAATATTTCTTCAGATCTCAGAAAAAATTTGCAGGCAAAATTTGGCGGCAACGGTGTTGGAATCGTTGGTATCACACCCGTGGATATTCAGTTCAGAACAACCACTAATGTTAAATTTTCACCTGATTGGAAAACCGCATCAATTCGTCCAACGGAAAATCCGGCGAAACTTCCTATCGGGATAAACGGATACGTGTATCAGCCGATTCCAAATTCGTGGGTAAGCTACGAAGCAAGCGGCAGATATAATGTAAAATCATTTGCTTTAGCGAAAATATTTTATGTTTCCGATAAAAAATTTTCTGTCAAGTATTCATTTGACAATAAACCTGATGTTACAGTAGAACTCAAAGCAAGCCCGATTCCTGCTGAATTTGTTCTTGATTCAAAAGGGAAAGCAAGAATTGTAAAGATTACTGTTGTAAATCCTGCTAAAACATATTTCTATGGTGTTTCCCTTGAGGAGACAAACGGAATTTATGTGGATAATTTCCCTTTGAGAGGAATTACAGGACAGACTTTAAAGGATATTGACCCGGCAATTCTTAAGAATTTTAATAAATTATTGAATTATAAACTTATTATTCTGAACTTCGGATTAAATGTTGTGGATAAAAATGCCGAACAAAAAGATTTTGTTTGGTATGAAAATCTTATGGCTTCAGTGATAAGCCAGTATAAAGAAACATTTCCAGAAGCAAGTTTTCTTTTAGTGAGTGTTCAGGATATGACCAAGAACAATGGCACGGACGAGCGAGTTATTAAACTGGTAGATTCTCAAAGGAAAATTGCTAATAAAGCGGGAATCGCTTTCTTTGACTTGTATAAAGCAATGGGTGGAAAAAATTCTCTGCTTGACTGGGTTGAGAAAGGTCTTGCCGCTAAAGGAGAAGTCCATTTGAAACTTGATGGTTATAAAAAGCTTTCCGAGTTGATTTTTAACGGACTTATGGATGCATCTAATACAGTTAAATGATAATGGTTAATTATCAATGGTTAATGGTAACAAAAATGGAAAATTATTCTAACATTATATGATGGATAAAGAGAAACGTATGAAATTCTCAACAGTATGGTCCCGATGGGAGAGCAATGCTATCAATAGTCCTGATAAGGATGCAATAGTTTTTTGGCGGGCGGGCGAAGAACCTTTTCGCTGGAATTTCAAAGAACTTATTGAAACAGCGAATAAGTTTTCTGTTCAGCTTAAGTTAAATGGAATAAAAGAGAATCAGGTGTGCGCGATTATTATGAGGCACAATAAATGGTTCTATCCTCTTTATATGGGTGTCGTGGGAATAGGAGCAATTCCGGCAGTATTGGCATATCCTAATCCTCGGTTACACCCTGACAAGTTCAGGGAAGGCATTCGCGGGATGTCCCATAATTCAGGTCTTGATTGGATTTTTTCAGAAAGAGAATTAGAGCCGATACTTAGTCCCTTGTTAGATACCGGCTCAATTAGCGGGATGAAATTTCCTCTCGAGTGGAATATCGAAGAGGAACACGAAGATTTATTTGAAGAAATTATTGAAAATAGAAAAAACAGAAAACCTGAAGATGCTTTCTTGCTTCAGCACTCTTCCGGCACTACAGGATTGCAGAAACCCGTTTTGCTTTCAAATAAAGCTGTGCTTGAGCACGTTGATAATTACGCGGAGTCGATTAGTTTCAGCGATACCGATAAAGTGGCAAGCTGGCTGCCGTTATATCACGATATGGGCTTGATCGCGGCATATCACGTTCCGCTTGCTTTTGGAATGACAAGTATTCAGATTGATCCTTTTGAATGGGTACTCGCGCCGTCACTTTTGCTTGAAGCAATTTCTGCTGAAAAAGCAACGTTGGCTTGGCTTCCGAATTTTGCCTATAATCTTATGGCTGATAAGATTAATGATTTGGACTTAGAAGGTGTTCGGCTCGATAGCTGGCGTTTAGTAATAAATTGCAGCGAGCCTGTTCGTAATGACAGTCACCTGCGATTTCTTAATCACTTTGGTAATTATGGATTTAAAGAGTCTGCTCTTTCAGCTTGTTATGCTATGGCAGAAACTACTTATGCAATAACTCAAACGGAACCCGGCAGGATGCCAAAAGTAATTTTAGCCGACAGGCAGAAACTTGCTGACGGATTTGTTGAATTAATTGAAGATGCCGCTAAAGCCCGCTCCTGCGTTTCCTCCGGAAAGTTAATTAAGGGTTGTGAGTTAAGGATTGTTGATGAGAATAGAGCTGATGTTCCCAAAGGCAGAGTTGGTGAAATAGCTGTTAGTTCAGTTTCAATGTTTGACGGATATCGCAACTATCCCGAAAAAACTGCTGAATCATTAGCCGGCGGCTGGTATTATACGGGTGATTATGGATTTATTTATCAAGATGAATGTTATGTAATTGGTCGTAAAAAAGATATAATTATTGTTGCCGGAAAAAATATTTATCCCGAAGATATAGAAGACACCGTAAGCAAAGTAGAAGGAATTATCCCCGGCCGTGTTGTTGCATTTGGTGCTGATGACAAAGAACTTGGAACTGAAGTTGTTGCAGTCTTGATAGAAAGCACTTTAGAAGATACAGGGGCGAAGAAAAAACTTAAACGTAAAATTCTTCAGGCAGGAATTGATAACGATCAGAACATAGCGAGAGTGTATATTGTTCCTTCCCGCTGGCTGATTAAAAGCTCGGCAGGAAAGCCATCGCGCAAAGCAAATAAAGAACGTATTTTAGTTAATAATGATTATTTAGTGGAATAGTAATATGATTTCAGATAGATTTAAACAAGCAGTCTTAAAAGAATTAAAATTGGATGACTTTGATATAAAGGACGAAACCCTTGCAAATCAAGTTCCCGGGTGGGATTCTTTAAACCACATAAACGTGATAGTGGCGATTGAAAAGGAATTTAAAGTCAGGTTCAAGAGTATTGAAGTACTTAAATGCAAAAATTTAGGCGATCTTCAGAAATTAGTTGACTCAAAGATTAGTAAATAATTGTTAATGGTAAATTATTAATTTAGGACTCGTTCAGAAATAACATTAACACTTTCTCACGCGAAGACCGCGATGGTTAGATTTAGAATTTGCCATTAACAACTAACCATTAATAATTTACCATTAATATAAAATATGTTTGGAATTGATATTGCCAAAGTATTTGAGTTATTCAAATACGATAGACACGATAAACTCTTTTTCGGTTCATCATTTTTCTTTTTTCTCTTTTTAGGACTTATACTTTTTCTATTTCTTTCGAAAAATGATAAGCGTCTGCGCTGGGCATTATTAATTAACTTTTCGTTTTTCTTTTACTATAAAGCAATTGGTTACCTTCCGTTTGTGCTGCTTGGTTCTGCAATAATAAATTACTTGTTTGGTAAGCAGCTATTAAAGGATACATCTTCAAAAGTTAAACAGTTTTGGTTAGCAGGCGGTGTTTTATTTAATATTGGCGCGTTAGGCTATTATAAGTACAGCAATTTCTTTATGCAGGTTGCTGCCGACTTGCAGCATCAGCCGTTTGAAGCCTCGGCATTGCTTATTCCAATGGGAATATCATACTTCACCTTTAAAGCATTGAGTTATCTATTTGATATTTATTACGGCAGCATTGAAGAGCATTATACTTTTTCGGACTTCTTGTTATACCTCGTGTTTTTCCCTGCCGTGATGTTGGGACCCATTGATAAAGCGCGTGATTTTCTTCCCCAAGTTAATAAAGATTATTCAATGAATAAATCACAGGTTGGGCGGGGCATATTTCTTATTTCAATCGGGCTGATAAAAAAATACGTTTTCGCGGATTATCTCTATACTAATCTTGTCGCGCGTGTTTTGGATTCTCCGGAGCGTTTTACCGGTGTTGAAATAGTTCTTGCTGTTTATGCAGCCGCCATTCAACTCTATCTTGATTTTTCAGGTTATACAGATATTGGCATTGGTATCGCGTGTCTTATGGGATTTGAACTAACAGAGAATTTTAATTTTCCGTATAAAGCGAAGAGTGTTGCCGAGTTTTGGCGGCGTTGGCATAAGTCGTTGTCCGGATGGCTGCAGGAGTATTTGTTTACACCTCTGCAGATGTCTATGAGAAATCTTAAACTTTTCGGAAATATTATAGCAATTTTTATTACTTTTGTTCTTTGCGGAATTTGGCACGGCGCGAGTTATAATTTTCTAATATGGGGAGCTTTACACGCCTTTTTTATGGCATTCTCGCTTGGCATTAAAAAGCCAAAGGAAGCCTTGTATAAGGCAGTTAAATTTGATAGAGTGGTTAAGACAAAATTATGGGGCGTGGTGCAGGTGATATTTACATTTCATTTAATTTTACTTGCCTGGGTATTCTTCGAAACTCCAAACTTAGAAGCAGTAGAAAAAGTTTATACGCAAATCAGAGATTTCTTTAAGCCCGGTGTCTTCGCCCAGTTTGTTTCAGTTTACCCAATATTAATTTTTTTGATGATAGCCGGGTATATTCTTTGCTTTACTCCGCGGTTTATTTACGATAAATTGGAGTCCATAATGCAAAAATTGCCTCTGGTTGTTCAGGCTGAAATACTTGCCGTAGTAATATGGTTAGTAACTCAATTTCGGTTTGCCGATATGCTGCCCCCGCAATATTTTAATTATTAATAAGTAGAAAGAGAGTTATGAGAAATGTTTTCGCTTTTGTTTGTTTGTTAATTACCTTACAAATTAAGGTTTTTGCCGCATCAGACACACTTTGGGAAAAAATTGGTGTAGCAGGTATTAATGTAAGTCAAGTCTCATTTAATAATTGGTCTCAGGGAGGTGAGAATTCTATTTTATGGACAATTTTTACTAATATGAACACAAAATATACAAATAACGAATGGAAATTATCAAATAACCTGAAGATGGCTTACGGCAGGTCAAAAATAGGGAGCTCAGATTACCGAACTAATGATAACGAACTGTACCTTGAATCAATAGTTTCATATAATATAAAATGGTCGGTTGATCCCTATTTTTCTAATACTGTACGTACCGGATTATCAGAGGGTTTTGATTATAAAACCGGCAGTGGCATTTCGGTCTCAAATTTTTTCGACCCCGGTTACATTACACAAAGTTTGGGATTTACGTATAATACATCGAAGTATTTTATTACTCGGGTTGGAGTTGGTTTACAGGAAGTTTTTACAAATAAGTATCGCAACTATACCGATGACCCGACAACTACCACGGAATTAGAAGCGTTCAAACTTGATACAGGTATTGAGTGTGTTTCAGATGCAAAAATGGATATTGACGAGAATTTATTGTATCAAAGTAAATTACGGTTGTTTACCAGATTTACTTCCTTGGATGTTTGGGATGTTCGTTGGGATAATGTTATCACCGCCAAGGTAACAAAATATTTGAATGTTAATTTCAATATATTGGTTCTTTATGAAAAGAGTCAATCTCCAAAAACTCAAATGAAAGAAGCTCTTCAAATGGGCTTGACTTACTCTCTATTTTAATTTTACGAAAGAATAAATTGAAACATACATTAACCTTGATACCCGGTGACGGTATAGGTCCTGAAATTACCTCTGTTACAATTGATGTTATTAAACATACAGGTGTTGAAATAGACTGGGAAATTCAAGAGGCGGGTGTTACAGCTCTTGAAAAATTTCACGACCCGCTGCCGCAGTCAGTAATTGATTCAATCGCCAAAAATAAAGTCGCGCTAAAAGGTCCGCTTACCACTCCGATTGGGAAGGGATTTCGAAGCGTTAATGTCGCGCTGCGTAAAGAATTTGAATTATATGTGAATCAACGCCCTGCAAAAACATTTAAAGGGATTAAGTCATTATATTTTGATAATATTGATTTACTCATATTCCGCGAAAACCTCGAGGAGTTTTATTCAGGAATTGAGCATTATATTGACAGCAGTCGTTCCGCGGCAGAAACAATCGGGATTATCACTCGCAAGGGAAGTGAACGTATCATAAGATATGCTTTCGAGTATGCAAAAAAGTTCAACCGGAAGAAATTAGTCTTGGTTCATAAAGCAAATATTTTGAAATATACAGGCGGACTTTTCTTAGATATAGGCAAAGAAGTCGCGAGAGATTTCCCTGAAGTAGAGTTTAGTGATAAAATTGTTGATAATATGGCTATGCAGATGGTTATGAATCCATATCAATTTGATGTTATCGTAACTACGAATCTTTTCGGTGATATTCTTTCAGATCTTGCATCAGGTTTAGTCGGCGGTTTGGGTTTGGCTCCCGGGGCAAATATTGGTGACGGTATAGGCATCTTTGAAGCGGTTCACGGTTCTGCACCGGATATTGCAGGACAAAATATTGCAAATCCCGCGGCGCAAATATTAGCTTCGGTTATGATGCTTGAATATATCGGCGAGACCGAAGCTGCAAAAAAAATTGAAAAAGCAGTTGCAAATGTCATAGAAAAAGGGGAGAGTGTAACTAGAGATATTAACAAAGAAAATTTTGTAGGAACAAAGGAAATGGGACACGCCATCATTAAAGAACTTGAAAATCTTTCATAATGAAAAAGAATCTTCCTTTAACGCTTATTTTTATTGTTATTTTTGTTGATCTGCTGGGATTTGGTGTTTTAATTCCAATACTACCAATATTTACAAAAAATGAATTACACGCTCCGGAATTTTTCGTGGGAATTGCAATTGCAATATATTCCCTGGTGCAATTTCTTTTCAATCCGATATTTGGCTCTCTTTCCGACAGGTACGGCAGGAAAAAAATAATTTTATTTACTCTTTTTCTGAACGCGATAAGTTATGTTATTTTTGCCTATTCTCACAACTTTGCTATACTTTTATTATCCCGAGTAATTGGAGGGATTGGCGGCAGCAGTATTGGTGTTGCTCAAGCTTATATAGCTGATGTGACAACAAAGGAAGAACGCTCAAAGGGAATGGGGCTTGTTGGGGTTGCATTCGGTGTAGGATTTGTTTTTGGGCCTATTATAGGCGGAGTTCTATCTAAATACGGGTATCACGTTACCGGTTTTGTAAGCGCAGGGTTTTCAATGACTGCATTGATATTTTGTTTTTTTTATCTTCCTGAATCGAAAACGAAAATCTCTTCAGCTGTTGGAGCAGTAAAAAGAAAAATTATTAATCCGGATGCTTTTCGGAAAGTATTTATGAATCCAACAGTTTCAATTGTAATTATGTTATTCTTCGTGATTACTTTTTCAGTTGCAAACATCTTTGGAACTTTTGCTTTGATGGGTTCCAATCATTATGGTTTTTCGAATCAGCAGAATGGCTATATATTTGGCATTGTCGGATTAGTTTCGGCAACTATTCAGGGCGGAGTAGTAGCTCGATTAAGCAAATATTTATCGGATGTTAAATTAATTTCCATTGGCTCTGTTTTTATGATGTTAGGTCTGGGTTTTCTTCCTTTCGGGTGGGGAGCAGATACGGCATCTAAATTCGCGAGTGTAGCCGGAATTACAGTTGTTCTTTCAATTGGCACCGGAATGCTGACAACGGTACTTTTAAGCCTTGTTTCAAAGGTTGCGCCGGAAAATGAACAAGGCTTAGTGCTTGGCGTGAATCAATCACTTTCGGCATTCGCGCGAATGCTGGGACCGCTGTGGGGCGGGTTCGCGTTTCAATACCTTGGATATCAAGTCCCGTTTTTAACCGGCGCGAGTTTAACGTTTTGCATTTTTATTTTTAGCGTGATGTTTCTTTCAAAGCATATTGAAGGAAAGAAAAGCTAAATTGACGGTGAAGTGTTTAAATTAGCCAATCTTGTTATTCCAAAAGGATTGTTCCTCGCGCCAATGGAAGATGTAACGGATAAATCTTTCCGTTTGGCGTGCAGGCAGACGGGCGCTGATTTTGTGTTTACTGAATTTGTGAATGCCGAAGGATTAGTCCGAAGTTCTAAGAAGACACATTCAAAACTTGAGATTTGCAATGAGGAGAGACCTGTTGGTATTCAGATTTACGGCGGTAAATTAGAATCGATGGTTGGAGCTGCTCAAATTGCAGAGCAGCATAATCCTGATGTTATTGATATTAACGCCGGCTGCTGGGTGAAGAATGTGGTTGGCGGCGGTGCCGGTGCTGCATTGCTAAAAGACCCCGAGATGCTGCAACGTATGGCTGGGGCAGTGGTTAAAAATGTTTCCCTGCCTGTCAGTGTAAAAACCAGAATCGGGTGGGATACTGAAACTATCGTGATTGAAGAAGTTGCCCAAAGATTAGAGGATGCAGGAATTGCTTTTCTTACAATTCATTGCAGGACAAGAGTGCAGGGTCATAATGGAGATGCAGATTGGAATTGGATTGAAAAGGTAAAAAACAAAGTGTCAATGCCTATCGTGCTGAATGGAGGTATTATGCAGCCGGAAGATGCTGCGCGGGCATTTAAAGAAACACCGGCTGACGCGATTATGATCGCGCGCGGCGCGATTAATAATCCGTGGATTTTTGAGCAGGCTAAGACGCTAATCAATGGCGGTGTGGAAGAGGAAATAGGCATTGAAAAACGAATTTCATATTGCCTGAATCATTTACGATTGTCTATTGCAGTAAAAGGGGAACGCAGGGCAGTTCTGGAGAATAGGAAATTTTATACCGGCTATCTAAAAGGATCGCGCAATGCCTCGCGTACCCGTGCTGAATTGATGAAATATGATACTTATATCGGCGTGGAGGATTGTTTACATAAATATCTAGAGTTTCTCTCTAATTTTGATATGGAGGAATCTCAAACCGAAATAATTCCCGGTTCGGCGAGTTGAATAATCAAAGGTCATATTCATACTTAGCCGCGCGTGCTATATCTAATCTTTTCCTTCCGCCTTTCGTGCTTTTTTGTTCTTTTTCGGTTATCATCTCCTCGCGAGAAGTGCATCCTGAAAAGCATCTCATTTTTAATATTATTTCTTTACTGCTGCTGGTAATTTTGCCGATAGTATTTTTCATTTTATTGATGAAACTCAAAAAAGTTTCAGATCAGGATGCCTTGAATAAAAGCGAGAGGAATATACCTTACCTTTTTGGAATTTTATTGAGTTTAATAGGATTAATATACTTTAAAATTACAAACGCCAATATTGCTATGCTTGGCAGCTGGACTGCTATTATGCTGAGTGTTGTGCTTGTATTTATTGTTAATCTGAAATGGAAAATCAGCGCGCATTTGATGAGCTTCACTGTCGCGGCTGCAAACCTCGGTTTTTTTTGCAATGGTTTATTTTTCTTTCTTCTTCTACTTGCCCCGCTGCTTGGATGGACAAGAATGTACTTAAAGTCACATACCTTGATGCAGGTTACAGCCGGATTTGCTGCCGGATTTATTTTATCTTATATTTCGTTTATTTATTTCCAATGAGTCAATAATGGACAATCTTAAAAAATTCATTCGTTCAATCCCTGACTTTCCTAAACAGGGAATTATGTTCAGGGATATAACAACTTTGCTTGCTTCTTCGGAAGGACTTTCTTTGGCACTTGAACAACTCTTTGAAGAGGCAAAAGATAAAGGCGTAACACGAGTTGTCGGGATTGAATCACGCGGGTTTATTCTTGGCGGTGCCTTAGCACAAAAGCTTGGCTGCGGCTTTGTTCCGGTAAGAAAACCGGGTAAACTTCCCGGGGAAAAAATAGCAGAGTCATACTCACTTGAATACGGGACAGATACTATCGAGATTCACGCGGATGCCATTAAAGGCGGTGATATTGTATTGCTGCACGATGATTTGCTTGCAACAGGCGGTACTGCAAAGGCAGCCTGCAAGCTGATTGAAAGACTTGGCGGTAAAATTGTTCTGATCTCCTTTTTAATTGAACTGTCATTTTTGCAGGGGCGTGAAGTGCTAAAGGGCTATGAAGTATCTTCGCTTATAGAGTATGCGGATGAGAAGCCATAATCGAAAAATAGTTTGAATTCCATCTAACTCGCGGCTATTGATTTTTGGGTTCATTCAAGATACCGGGGGGCTCTTCATTTTTTTTAGAAAACGCCAACATAAAATGCAGCAACTGTTAGAGCAATTATTGTGCCAAAATATTACTCAAAATTACTCTTTCTAAGAATACTTTATCTAATATTAGAGAACACTTGTTATTTGTCAAGTATATGTCGCGTTTATACCTGATAAACAGAGTGTTTTAGCCGGTGCTATGGCACAAAAATTGATGCTAATAAACAAATTATTTACTAAATGAGTGAATTATGCACCAATATATATTTGATAACTATACAAAAAACGATAAAAGCTCGCTTATTCCCATTATGCAGGAAGTACAGTCAGTTTATGGCTATCTGCCTGAAAAGGTAATGAAGGAGGTATCCGGGTATGTCGGTTTGCCATTGAGCCGTATTTATGGCGTTGCCACTTTTTATAATATGTTCCGTCTCGCGCCGCTTGGTGAAAACATCATCAAAGTCTGCCGCGGAACTGCCTGCCACGTGAAAAATTCGGCTAACCTGCTTTTTGCCATAGAAAATACGCTTGGCATCAAAGCCGGCGAAACTACCAAAGACAGGAAATTTACTATTGAATTAGTCAATTGTATTGGTGCCTGCAGCATTGCGCCTGTAATTACAGTTAATGATGACTATCACGGCAGGATTACCACGAAAGATATTCCTTCCATTATTAAAAAATATTCCGGCAAACAAAAAGCTGCCGGTATCGAAAAAGCGGAAGAGGCAGGTACTGTATGAATACCTTTTTAGAAAAATGTTGTGATGAATGCTGGCACAGCAAAGAACGTCCCTGCGATTTGTTTATTCGCTGCGCGAGTGAAGGACCTCTTTGTCACCATAATCAATCTTGCCGCGATAAATTTATCCATCTCAATAACCGTATGCTATATATAGAACAAGACATTCCCATTATTTTTATTGGTATGGGAACTTGCGGATTAGCTTCCGGCGCGCAAAAAGTTGAAGATGCAATCCGTGCAGAAGTTGAAAAACTACAGATTGATGTAAAAATAGAAGCTACAGGGTGCATTGGATTTTGCGCGCGTGAGGTTATTGTTGACGTGAAACTTCCCGGTGAAGCCCGTGTTTCGTATTATGAAATTACTCCAAAGATTGTTTCCAAACTCATACAAAGCACAATTATTGAAAAAGATATTTTCACTGAAAAATTACTCGGTGCTCACGAACCTCATTCTAAAGGAATCAAATTATTGAATGATGATCCGTTCTTCAAACATCAGGTTAAGATTGTTTTGAAGGAATGCGGTGTCATTAATCCTGTATCCATAGACGCGTATATCGCGCGCGGCGGTTTTTCTGCTTTTGATAAGGCATTGCGCCGAATGAAACCGGAAGAGGTAGTACGCGAAGTTTTGCAGAGTGGTTTGCGCGGGCGCGGCGGTGCCGGATTTCCGACAGGACGAAAATGGGAAATGGCATTAAAGCAAAAGTCGGCGCATAAGTATATGGTTTGTAATGCTGATGAAGGCGATCCGGGCGCATTTATGGATCGTTCAGTATTGGAAAGTGATCCCTTTCGTGTCGTGGAAGGTATGTTAATAGCCGGATATGCTATTGGCGCGAGTGACGGTTATATTTACTGCCGTGCAGAGTATCCGCTTGCAATTGAACGATTAGAAAAAACTATCAACCAATGCAAAGAATATTCATTATTGGGCGATAATATTTTAAACAGCGATTTCAGTTTTAATTTGAAAATTAAAAAAGGTGCCGGAGCGTTTGTCTGCGGTGAGGAAACCGCGCTGATTGCATCCATAGAAGGCAAGCGGGGAATGCCTAAGCCGCGTCCTCCGTTTCCGGCAATTGCCGGACTTTTTGGAATGCCGACTATTATTAACAACGTGGAAACACTCGCGAATGTTGCTTCGATTATTGGCAAAGGTGCAGAGTGGTTTTCCGGTATGGGAACTGAAAAAAGCAAAGGCACGAAAGTATTCGCGCTTAGCGGCAAGATACGAAACACGGGCTTGGTTGAAGTGCCAATGGGAACGACTCTTAATAAAGTTGTTTTTGATATTGGCGGCGGTATTCCGGGCGGTAAACGCTTCAAAGCAGTGCAGATTGGCGGACCTTCCGGCGGCTGCCTGCCTGAAAGTGTTATCGAAACAAAAGTTGATTATGAATCGCTAAAAGATGTTGGTGCTATGATGGGTTCCGGCGGTTTCGTGGTAATGGATCAGGATACGTGTATGGTTGATTTGGCAAAATATTTTCTCACTTTCATACAAAACGAAAGCTGCGGAAAATGTGTCCCGTGCCGCGAGGGAACTAAACGTATGCTTGAAATTATTGAACGTATTCCAACTTCTTATCGTTTCACGAAAGAAAAAACGGATCAATTGCAGCGTTATAAAGGAATGATCACGTTACAGAGGTTAGCAAGCGTGATTCGCGATACTTCACTCTGCGGACTTGGACAATCAGCACCAAATCCGGTGCTGTCCGGATTGCAGTATTTCCGCGATGAATATGAAGAACATTTGTACGAACGCAAGTGTTCATCGGGTGTCTGCAAAGAACTCTTGGTCTATACGGTTGATAACAGCAAGTGTACCGGCTGCGGTGTCTGCGTGCGTAAATGCTCGGATCAGGCAATACTTGGAGAAAAAGGACACGCGCATTATATAGTTGAAGAGAAATGCATAAAATGCGGTATGTGTTTCGAGGCGTGCAGATTTGACGCTATTGTAATCAATTAAGAGATGGAAGAGAGCGAAAATAAAATGGTTGAGCTGACAATAAATAATTTACAGGTAAAAGCTGAAGAAGGAATGACAATTCTTGAAGCCGCGAAATCAGTTGGAATTTCTGTTCCCACGTTGTGTCATTTGAAAGACCTTGTCCCAAGCGGAGCGTGCAGAATATGTTCTGTTGAGGTTGAAGGAATGCGCGGGTTAATTCCTTCCTGTGCCTATCCGGTTTCGGAAGGTATGCAGGTAGAAACAAATTCTCCGCGCGTGAGAAGAGCAAGAAAAACAATTGTTGAACTTTTGGTTGAAGACCACCCGCAGGATTGTTTGATTTGCGTGCGTAATAAAAATTGTGAATTACAGGACCTTTCTGCAGTCTATGGTTTACGCGAGCATCGCTATCACGGCGAAAGCAAGGAACACTCTGTTGACCTTTCAAGCCCTTCGATGGAACGCGATCCGGCAAAGTGTATTCTATGCGGCAGGTGCGTGAGGGTTTGCAACGAGATTCAAAAGATTGGCGCGATTGATTTTGCCAATCGCGGATTTCAGAGCATTGTTACCACGCCCTATAACAAAGGGCTAAGCCAAAGTGACTGCATTTTATGCGGTCAATGTATTCTTGTATGCCCCACCGCGGCACTGCGCGAAAACAGCAGTATGAAAGCGGTTTCAACAGCACTTCAATCCAAAACAAAATATACTATCGTGCAAATCGCGCCGGCGGTGCGTGCAACATTAGGTGAAGAATATCAAATGCCGCTTGGCACTGACGTTACCGGAAAACTTGTTACCGGTTTGCGAAGATTGGGTTTCAAGAAAGTGTTTGATACCAACTTTGCCGCCGACCTGACCATTTGGGAAGAAGCTAATGAATTAGTAAACAGGGTGAAAGAAGGCGGAAGCCTACCTATGTTTACAAGCTGCTGCCCCGGCTGGGTTAAGTATATTGAAACAAAGGCACCGGAACTTTTAGCTCACGTTTCTTCGTGTAAATCTCCGCACGAGATGGAAGGCGCGGTACTAAAAACTTATTACGCGAAAAAACTCGGTATCAACCCAAAAGATGTTTATGTTGTTTCGATTATGCCGTGTACAGTAAAGAAATTTGAAGCATCACGCGCTGAATTGAGCGAACACACGATGCCGGATGTTGATGCCGTACTTACAACACGGGAACTTGTCCGTTTCTTTGAAGTGGCTGGAATTGATTTTGAAGATTTAAATGACGATAAATTTGATGACCCGCTTGGCGAATCAACAGGCGCGGCGGCAATTTTCGGTGCATCAGGCGGTGTTATGGAGGCCGCGCTTCGTATGGCTTATCACACGCTGACAGGTGAGCATTTAGATAATTTGGAACTTAACGCGATTCGCGGAGCCGGCGGAATAAAAGAAGCAACAATTCCGATTGGCGGTTTGAACTTGAATGTAGCGGTTGTAAACGGAATCGGAAACATTGGTCCGATATTGGACGAAATAAAAGCAGGTACGTCCAAGTATCACTTCATTGAAGTAATGTCCTGCCCCGGCGGCTGCATTAATGGCGGCGGTCAGCCCATTCACCAAAAAACAGATAAAGTTCTGCAAAGAATGAAAGTGCTTTATGACATTGATAAAAAATCAGTGAAACGGCGTTCTTACGAAAACGAATCGATAAAAACATTATATAAAGAATTTTTTATTGAGCAGGGCAGTCATAGAGCGCACGAAATACTACATACTTCTTATCACGAGAGAAAGATTTAGCAGCTATATGAACTAATGAACTCAGAGTTGTTTTCGTGTTGAAATAACACGGGTACTTAACTCATCTGCTTCCTACAAATTCTGCCCTTCGGAAACGAGGGGCAGAGTTATTTTAAAACAAATTGCAGGCTTTGTTACAAAGTTATTGACAAAAACAATAAAAATGTTTAATATGTAGGTGAATTAAATATATTTCAGTAAAGAAAGGTAAGAAGAATGAGACGATACATATTTATAGTACTATTCGTGATATTAGCCAGGGGCAGCACGTACGCGCAGACAGACAGCCTGCTGATAGAAAAGACGGGCAGCATAACGCTAAGGTATCAGGTGTCAGAGATAATAGGAATAAGTTTTAGCGGTAGTGAAGTCGCGGGGGCAGAAGATGTTGTGAAGATGAACGAGGTACTAAAAACATTCGCGCTGCATCAGAATTACCCGAACCCTTTTAACCCGACAACGAAAATAGCCTACAGCATCC
>CAIYTF010000179.1 GCA_903929035.1 uncultured Ignavibacteriales bacterium | reverse complement strand
TTTGAGCGAATTTTACTAAAAATATCGGTTTTGTAAGTAATTTAATTTCAATGACTTATAGACAGTTAGATGGAATTTTTGTGATTAGAATGATTATGGTGATAAAAACATCACAATCTCAAGCAAAAATCATTCTAATCACATAAATCACACACATCCCGGTATTGGGGTTAATAAACGAACAAATATAATCACGAAACAATATTTTTTTGTATTTTGATATATATGAAAATCTAATGAGTGGTCGACATTACCCGAATGTACCAAGTTTTTAGCTAAACAAAGTAATTACACGAATATGCTAATCAATAACATTAAACTAAAAAATTTCCGCGGATTTTCGGAGCAAGAATTTGCATTGAAACCCGGAGTCAATCTTTTTATAGGCCCAAACGCATCCGGTAAAACCGGTGTTTTGGAGGCTATTTCCGTTTCCATAGGCAGTTTTTTTCTTGGTATTAAAGGTTATGATTCGCGGAATATCAAGCCGGAAGACATCAGGGTTGTGGCAAATTCGTTTGATGACGTTGTTTCATTTGAAAAACAATTTCCTGTCGAGATTTCTTCATCGGGAATTGTGTTTGATAGAGAATTACGTTGGAGCAGAAGTCTTAATAATCCTCAAGGAAGAACAACCGGTCAATATGCCTCTGAAATCAAAAAAGCTGCCGAAGAAGCTGATGAGAGGGTAAGGAATGGTGATTCACTTATTTTGCCGTTGATTGCTTATTATGGAAATGGCCGTTTATGGCTTGAACCCAAAAAAGATACCGTGAAAAACGAAAATAACAAAGAATT
Source organism: uncultured Ignavibacteriales bacterium (assembly GCA_903929035.1). Classification (GTDB taxonomy): domain Bacteria; phylum Bacteroidota; class Ignavibacteria; order Ignavibacteriales; family Ignavibacteriaceae; genus CAIYTF01. Next base: position 30,057 of record CAIYTF010000179.1, on the reverse strand, counting down.
ATTATCGCGCTTTACGGGATATGCCAATTCAATAGATCCGCGATGTTCTCCAAGGGAACTAATACGATGGCTCAACCGACAGGAAAGAATCACATTTCAAGAAAAGAAAGTTCCTGTTCTTTTAGAGAATGTTAAAAAAGCGGTTACGCGGTGTCTGGAAGATGCCAAGTCTATTTCGTTTGATCCTAAACGCGAAGAACTCGTGATTAGTTTCAATAACGGTACTCAATTGCCGTTCGCTTTTTTAAGTGATGGTCAAAGAGGAGTGGCGGCTATGGTTGGCGATATTGCTATGCGGGCTTCTCAGTTAAATCCCCAACTTGGTATGAATGTTCTTGAGAAAACTCCGGGTGTCGTTCTGATTGATGAAGTGGATTTGTATCTGCATCCTCGTTGGCAGCGGAATATTTTGCGGGATTTATCTTCTACTTTTCCTAAAATTCAGTTTATTTGCACCACGCATTCCCCGCAAGTTATCGGTGAAATCTCCGCGGAAAGTATTATAAACTTAGATAAGAATAATAATCATCCCTCTCAATCTTTCGGATTGGATTCAAACACTATTATTGAAAATATTATGGGCGGTAAAGCGAGGACGCGCAAATTGTCAGATGCCGTTGAAGAAATAAAAAATTTAATTTTGGACGAAAATTATTCAACCGCGAAGAAAGAGATTCTGCGCGTTGTGAAAGAAATGAATGGTTCCGATGATGAATTAAAGCGTTTGGAAACCATAGTTGGAAACCTTGAAGCAATGTCCGACAACAAATAAGAAATTGTATGCTTTACATCGATAAAACTCGGGAACCCTATGAATTATTAGAGTGGCGTATGACTCAGAAAAATTTAGGCGCAAACTTTGGTTATGACGATATGCCGGGCAATATTAAATCGGTTCTTAAATCATCTTTACTGCAAGAACAATTTTATTTATGCGGATATACGGGTTTGAGAATTCTGGAAGAAAAATGCCATATTGAACACTTAATCCCGCGCAGCGTGAGTATAAACGCGGGGAGGATTGAAGAAACAACAAATTATCGGAATTTAATTGCTTGCGATAATTCGAGCGAATTTGGAGCGGTATTCAAGGGCAATTGGCCGTCAGATAATGAGGCTCAAGATTTTTTAATGCCTACTGATTCAACGTGTCAGGATAGAATAAATTATTTGAATACAGGTAAAGTCGAAGCAAATAATCCAAACGATGTACCGCCCCGAATAACTATCGAAAAATTAAATCTGAATCATAAAGATTTGGTGAAAAATCGTAAGGATTCGTTTCTCAATCTTTTTGCCGATATATCGCCAAAAGATTATAAACGTTATATTCGGAAACGAATCGAAAAACTTCAAAACAAAAGTAGTGGACAATTAGAAGAATTTTCATTAGCAAAAATTCAATTTCTTAAAAGGAAACAGTAAAGAGAATCACCGTCCGCTTTAATTTAAGTGCAGAAAGTTGTCGCGCAAAATTGTCCTGGACTGTGATTATAATGATTACTATGATTAGGAAAATTGCCTGAATCACCGATTAAAGGATTTCGCAGATTGCACGGATTTTTCGAAGCATCTTACTTAATCCGTGAAATCCTTTAATCAGCGTAATCAGTGATTCAGACAATTATCTTGAACTTTGATTCTTGCGATTTATATGATGAACATAATTACGAAAATTGTCTGAATCACGGATTAAAGGATTTCGCAGATTGCACGGATTTTTCGAAGCATCTTACTTAATCTGTGAAATCCTTTATTGGTTAGTTATACCGTTTTACGAGTATATTATTGCACCAGAGTAGTCGCAAAATTTTAGTAATTTTAATTTGTTAATAAAAATGAGAAATAACGTTATGGAATTGAATGAAATAATTCAGAATTTAAATTTCATTTACAAAGATAAATTTGAAAAGTTTTACGGAATTATTCTGTTCGGGTCAGCGGCGCGCGGTGATTTTAAATCCGATTCCGATATTGATATAATCCTGTTATTTAACGGACATATTGAAAAAGAATTGAAATATGCTGCTTACGATTTAATAAACGATTTTATGATTGAGAGCGATCTGTTTATTGATTGCAAGGTTTACGATTTTAACGAAATTAAATCGCAAAACACACCGTTTAGAAAGGCTGTGATGGCTGAAGGAAAGATTTATGCTGCATAGCGATGACTTGCTCCGATATAGGATTGATAGAGCTAATGAATCTTTGGAAGATGCGAGGATCTCATTGGAAGGCAGCAGATTGAGAAACGCTTTAAATCGCATTTATTACGCCGGATTTTATATAGTCGGCGCATTGGCGTTAAAACATAATTTTTCAACCGCAAAACATTATACTCTAATCGGCTGGTTTAATAAGAATTTTGTCAAGACAAAGCTGGTTGATATTGAAACAGGCAAAACATTGCTTCGTGCCTTTGAAGTTCGGCAGGAAAGCGACTATGACGATTATGTGGAGTATGACAGCGAAGAAGTATTGCATCTCTATAATGAAATGGTTCAATTTATCAAAGTTGTTAAAAAGTTGATTTATCCATAAACCCCATTGGCAGCCGATGGCTTCGGTTCAACCGTTCGTCGAACCGAGCCAAAACAAACAACGGGGAAATTTTCTGAATCACTGATTAAAGGATTACGCGGATTTACTAATAATTGTTAATTTTCAGAAACTAAATCCGCGTAATCCTTTAATCGGGGTAATCTGTGATTCAGACAAATTTAATTTATGTCTATCACATAAATCACTCCCATCACAGTTCAGACAATTTCATCCCTCCTTATTTTTAAATTTTTTTAAACTCCTCGAAAAGGGCAAAAAAGCAAAGCGCAAAAAAGCAAAGGGCAAAAGGACTAAAGCGCAAAGGGCTTATAAGTCCTCAACTACACGAAAACCAATAACACCTTGTCATTGCTGCCCGGGCTGTTGCTGCTGCGAACCGAAACACGGCAGTTATAATCGCTATTGTCCCAAGAACCGCCGCGCAGGAGACGCGAACTTCCTTTGCCGCCCTGTGGATTTCTATCGGGACTGTTTTTATAATAATTCTCGTCATACCAATCACTGCACCATTCCCAAACATTGCCTGTCATATCATATAAGCCCAATTCGTTTGGTTTTTTCGTTCCGGCAGGATGCGTTTTACTTCCCGAATTTCCGTTATACCAAGCCGCTTCTTCTATATTATTACTGCCACTATATTCATAGCCTCTACTCTTATTTCCGCCCCGTGCTGCGTATTCCCATTCTGCTTCTGTCGGCAGTCTATATTTCTTGCCTGTCTTCGCATTTAACTTGCTCAGATAATCCTGAACGTCATTCCAGCTTACCTGATCTACCGGTAAGTCTTCGCCCCTATAATAGCTTGGGTTACTTCCCATTACTTCTTGCCACTCTTTTTGTGTCACTTCGTACTTTCCGATATTAAAATCATCTACCCAAATTTTATGAATCGGTTTTTCATCTGCCTCACCATCATTGCTTCCCATCATAAAATAGCCCCCTTTTACAAATACCATATTTTTTCCAATCTCAGAACCTTTTTCAAGAGTAACATCCTCAAGTGCTTTTTGCGATTCAGCAATTGTTATGTCTTTTGTATATGCCTTATATCCGTTTGCCTTTGCTTTTAAAGTATAAGTTCCAACCTGCAAAGATTGAAATTGTTTTGAGCCTTTCCATTGTTCTATTATTTTATCGCCTTTTAATAATTCCACATCAGCATCCGTTGGCGAAACTGTTAGCTGTAATTTCCCCGTTATCTTCCGCAATGTAAAGTCTTTTGTTACCGGCTTGCCAAGTTCCAAATCTATAACATCGGTTACAGCCAAGTATCCGTCCATACTTATTTCGAATTTATATCTGCCCGGAGGCAGTTCAATCTCAGTTTTGCCGCTATAATCTTCTTTATTGATAAGGATTCGCGCATCTGACGGAACTACGCGCAATGAAAGAACCACTGCATTTTTTACCAATGCAAATTTAAATATATTTGATGCAGTCTCCTTAACATCAATATCTTTCTGAATATCAAGGTACCCGCTTTTCATTAACTTTAACGCGTGCTTACCTTCATAAACAAACTTATCTTTATTTGTCTGACCGATATTGGCATTATCTAAATAAATCTCCGCGCCTTCCGGATTTGACTGAAACTTAATCAGCAGCGGGTCAGTTTCCGTCATATTAAATCTGAACAGAATGTTTTTTGTACTTACATCGATAGCTTGGCTAATTGTTTTATATCCCGATTTCTCAAGCCGCAGTTCGTGACTGCCCGCGCTCAATTGATATGTCTTCCCCGTTCCCTCAAACTTGCCCTCTATATAAACAGAAACATTTTCTTTATCAACATCAATGCTCACAGGTATCAAATCAAGTTTTTTATCCCCCGTCAATTTCAATCTCCAGGTCTGCCCGGACACGAGAGTAATATCGTATTCGTACAAAATTATTTCTAACGGAAGATAGCCGTCTTTTTTTATAGTTAGAAACCTCTCATCGGGGGAAACAAAGAGCAAGTCTGTCCCCGGCGAATGATCACGACTGACAACGCCGTTGTTGGCTGTAATATCTAATATCCCTTCTAAGTCGCTTACAATCATTATACAGGAGCATACCCTGCCGCTTCTGTCTATTCTTGAACTGGTCACTATTTTATCCGGGCGATATTCTCCCTTACCCACTACACGCATCTGATTCATTTCCTGCGCGAATACGGGCAGGGATATGAGGCATAAAAAGAAGAAGACAGCTTTTTTCATATTACGATATTATTTGAATTAATAAAATTTACAACGTTTAATATACAAAAGTAGTAGAAAAAAAATTGTAATTTTAATTTGCTAATAAAAATGAGAAATAACGTTATGGAATTGAATGAACTAATTCAGAATTGAAATTTTCTTTACAAATATAAATTTGAAAAGTTTTATGGAATTATTCTGTTCGGGTCAGCTGCGCACGGCGATTATAAATCCGATTCCGATTGTCGTACAGCCCAGCCGTATGAACGGGTTGATTAATACCAAACCAACAACAAGTTAAGGGCTTGTTAAGAAAAAATTAAACACATTTCCCATTTTTACAACCTCACCGTGTAATCACAAATACATCAATTTTTGTAACTGTTTAGGTCTATCTTGTTTTTAGGGGTTGTTCACAAATAACATTAACACTTTATCACGCGAAGACGCGAAGGGTTATTTCTTGACGAGCCTTAGTACCAAAACGACAACAAGTTGAATAGTATGCCGATACAAAGTAAATGGTATGCTTGAGGCGATACTCCAAAGGAGTAAAATTTGAATAACCGTGAGTTTCGAGCCGCGAAGCGGTAGAAGCTCACGGAAAGGAAACGAACAAGCATCTGTTCCCTGCAAGGGGACAATCAAAATCCGGTATAATCAGTAACTTTTTGGCGATATTGAGTGGTAAGTTCGCCTCCTACGGAGACGAGAGAGTGGGCTCTGCACATTTTACCGTGAGCATCGCGCCGCTTCGCGACACCCGCTCACGGTTATTCAAATTGAACTCTTTCAGAGCACTCAGAATAACAAGGTTGATTTAATCTAACTTGTTATCGGTTTGGTATTAGTACCTAAACAGTTACCAATTTTTATTAAATTTGTTTTTACATAAAATTGAATAATTGTGAGGTTAATATGACTGCTAACTTAGATATAATTGAAAAACTCTACTTGTCCTACCGGAGCAAGGTATCAGCAGCAAAGGCTGTTTTGAATCGCCCGATGACGTATGTTGAAAAAGTTTTGTACGCCCATTTATGGGAACCCGCGCGGGGTGAGCTTGGACGCGGAAAAGATTATGCAGATTTGTCACCGGATAGAGTTGCTATGCAGGATGCGACCGCCCAAATGGCATTGCTGCAATTTATGTCTGCCGGCAAAAAGGCAGTTGCAGTTCCTTCTACTGTCCACTGCGATCACCTTATTCAAGCCCGAATTGGCGCGAGCGAGGATTTAAGCACAGCTAACACGGACAACAAAGAGGTATATGAATTTTTGGAAAGTGTAAGTCAAAAATACGGAATTGGTTTCTGGAAGCCCGGAGCAGGAATTATTCATCAGGTGGTTTTGGAAAATTACGCGTTTCCCGGCGGAATGATGATTGGAACTGACTCGCATACGCCAAATGCAGGGGGCTTGGGAATGTTAGCAATCGGGGTTGGCGGCGCGGATGCAGTTGATGTTATGGCAGGTATGGCGTGGGAACTTAAATGGCCAAAACTTATTGGCGTGAAACTTACAGGGAAGCTCTCCGGATGGGTTTCAGCTAAAGATGTGATTCTATCGGTCGCCGGAATCCTGACTGTAAAAGGCGGGACAGGCGCGATCGTTCAATATTTTGGTGAAGGCGCGGAATCGCTTTCCTGTACAGGCAAAGGAACAATCTGCAATATGGGCGCGGAGATTGGCGCGACAACTTCCGTTTTTGCTTATGACCAAAAAATGGCGGACTATCTCAAATCCACCGGCAGAGCAGACCTTGCTGAATTAGCAGCCGGATTGAAAGATGTACTTTGCGATGATGCCGAAATTGCCGAAAACCCTGCAAAATATTTCGATCAAGTTATTGAATTGAATTTAAGCGAACTTGAACCTCATCTCAATGGTCCATTTACACCTGACAGAGCGTGGAAAATTTCTGAAATGAAACAAGCGGCAATCGCCGAAAATTTCCCTGAAAAACTAAGTGTTGGGTTAATCGGCAGCTGCACGAACTCAAGCTATGAAGATATTGATAGAAGTGCTTCCATTGTTAAACAGGCTCTTTCTAAAGGATTGAAAGCCAAATCACAATTTACTATTACTCCCGGCTCGGAACAAGTGCGCGCTACTATCGAGCGGGATGGTCAATTGCAGGCACTTGAAGCAGTCGGCGGTGTCATTCTTGCTAATGCCTGCGGTCCGTGCATTGGTATGTGGAAACGTATGGATAACCCGACATCGGAGAAAAATACTATTGTCACTTCTTTCAACAGAAACTTTGCCAAACGGCAGGACGGCAATCCGCTGACTTACGCGTTTGTTGCAAGCCCTGAAATTACCACGGCACTTGCAATTGCAGGGTCACTTACTTTCAACCCGTTGACCGATGAACTGGTGAACGACAAAGGAGAGAAAGTGAAATTAGAAGCACCGACAGGAGATGAATTGCCAAAACTTGGCTTTGTTTCTGCACCTGAATGTTTCCTTCCACCTGCTGAAGACGGCTCCAAGGTTGAAGTGAAAGTCAGTCCGGCAAGTGACAGGCTGCAGCTGCTTGCTCCTTTCGCGAAATGGTCAGGTACTGATTACGAGAATTTAGTTGTGCTGCTGAAAGCTAAAGGAAAATGTACAACAGATCATATATCAATGGCAGGACCTTGGCTGAAATATCGCGGACATCTTGATAATATTTCGAATAATATGTTTATTGGTGCAATCAATGCTTATTCCGGTGAAGCAGGAAAAGTAAAAAACTTTTTTTCCGGTGAAGTGAAATCTGTACCGGAGGTTGCCCGTGATTATAAAGCCCGGGGAAATGGATGGATTGTTATCGGTGATGAAAATTATGGCGAAGGATCAAGCCGTGAACACGCCGCGTTGGAGCCAAGATTCCTCGGCGGCAAGGCAATTATCGTGAAAAGTTTTGCCCGCATTCACGAAACAAATCTCAAAAAACAGGGTATGCTGCCATTAACTTTTGCAAACCCCGCGGATTATGATAAACTTCGCGAAGATGATAGAGTTTCAATAAAAGGCATAACAGAGTTTGCAGTCGGTAAGCCTTTTACTTTAGTCGTAAATCATAGCGATGGCACTTCAGAAGAGTTCTTACTCAATCATACGTTCAATGAACGGCAATTTGAATGGTTCAAGTCAGGAAGTGCTTTGAATGCAATGAATGCCTGAGTACGCCGTGTTTTAAATATAGTTGTTCGGCTCTGCTGTTTTTTATGTTTAACGGGTCTTGTTTTCTTTAGGAAATCGAGACCCGTTTTTTTTCAATAATTCTTGAATCCTTTCCTTCTCAATTGAATCCAACGTGTGAATAAATTCAGTAAACATAAGGAAATGAAATGATTAAGAATGTTGGCTCTGTAGATAAAAATGTAAGAATAATAGCGGGTTTAGTTGTCATTGGCGCGGGTTTGTACTTCCAAAGTTGGTTTGGAGCCATAGGAGTAATTTTTCTTCTCACGGGATTGATAAATTTTTGCCCGATGTATATACCGTTTGGAATTTCAACTATGAAAAAAAAGAAGTAAGCTAAAGACTATTGAAATATCTTTCATTGTTTCCATTTGATGGTACAGCCCACTGCAAAAGTTTCGGAAACGCGTACGATTTTCCCTTGAAGTAAATCTTCAATCGCGTTCTTGAGATAATTAATTACCACCTTATCAGGGTGTTTCCAGTTATCGTCAATCTTTCCATAGTAGGAAAGTTTTCTCGTATGATCGAAAACAAAAACTTCCGGTGTATGGGTTGCACCATAAGACTTGGCAGCTTCTTGAGTGGCATCACGCAGATAAGGAAAATTATATCTCTTGATTTTTGAGCGCATTGCCATCCTCTCAAAGGAATCTTCAGGATAATTTTTGTCATCATTTGAGTTAATAGCGACAAATTGCACACCGCGTTCCGAAAAAAGTTTTTGTAACTTGATTATTCTGCTCTCATAAGCCTGAACATACGGACAATGGTTACAGGAAAACACGATAATAAGAATTTTTTTATAGGCAAACGAAGCCATCGTGTATTCGTTTCCATCAACGCCCGTGAGCAAAAAGTCAGGTGCAGCTGCACCAATTGAAAGTTTTGGTCCTGTCATCAAATTTCCAAATTTATTTATTGTAAAGATAATATTTTTCTTGATATCTTAATTATCGCCAAATCCGCTTGAAATTCTTCCTGAAATATCTTTTAATGACAGCCAATGTTCCATTAAATCCGGCACATACTCAATTGATGTGAGGAAAGTCCACAGATAGGCAACAATTGAATAAATACTTCCTGTTGTGAAGTCATCCAAATCAATCGCGATAAACAAAACCGAAACAAACACCAGCAGCAATATTAGCCGCATAAATCCGAAATTGAAAGCACCCCATCCCGCGATTTTTTGCTGCAATCCTGCCATTCCATAATAAAATTTTCGCACTTCCGGTACTTCTTTGTTCGCGAGAGTATCATAAGCAAATTCAAAATTATCGTGCAGTTCTTTTTGCAGCAGAGAAACTTTGCTGTTATATATTTTTGCTGCTATTGCCAATGGTGCTCCAACAACAATGCAAGTGAGGAATATTCTATAGTCATACATCGAAAGGGCAATTATGGCACCTGTGATAGAAATGACTTGTTCGGCAGCCTCAGGGAGTCTATATTGAAAAAAAGTTATATATTCTTCCGCGAGCTGAGCGTGACCGGCTGTTTTTGATATCTCGGTATTCTGCTGTTTTGACTGTGTGACAATACCGGTTATTATCTCGACATACATTTTTCTGAAAACACGCGGTTCAAAAAAACGACGGAGAATACCGGAGGATGAATTTATAATATATACCAGCACCCAGATAAATAGCGGCAATGTATGTGAAAGACTGAATTCGGTTTCTTTTGAACCGACTTTTTCAATCAGCGAATCAATTACTGTCCCAAATATTGAAGGTTCAAGAATCCACGCGACATTTTCAACAATAATGAGGATGGCAATTAAAATAAATCCTTTTCTGTATTTTTTTACAACTTCTGTAAGTGTCATAGTAAACTAAATTGAAACGAATCAAGCAATTACAAAAGTAAACAATTTGTTCGAGAATAGCTTGTACAATTTGGAAATAAAGGAAGTAAAAGTTAAGTTTACAGTCGATTCCACTCCCTTTCATTTTACCGCGTCATTGATATCCATTACTATGTCAACACCCAATATGATGTATTCTGTATTTTCAATCAGCCGCTGCCATAGAAACAGTTTAGTGCTTGTGAAGAAGTAACCTTTGCATCTTCTAAATCTAATTTGAGTATAATAGTACGGGTGCGTTTCGGCTTCGCTCAACGAACGATGCTTGTTAAGGATAATTTGTCGTATGTTTGATAATCAAGTTTTGAATAAATAGAAAAATTCCTTAACTTTGTAACCTTGTTTGGAAAGGTGCGGGAGTGGCTGAACCGGCACGCCTGGAAAGTGTGTGTACGTCAAAAGCGTACCGTGGGTTCGAATCCCACTCTTTCCGCTCTTAATATATGGTATGCGAATATGGCTTTTTTTAGCTGTATTCGCATTTTTTTTATTTAATTTTGCTACTCTTGTTTTCAGAATAAACGTAACTACTCAGTATCCTGAAATCAAGAAAATATACGGCACGAATATTATGTCCCAACTGGACTAAATTTGAATAACCGTGAGTGACAACTCACGGGAGAATGATAAAAAGCATCTATGTCCCCGAAGGGGGCAAATTTATGCTACGTAGTTAGTTCGCACCTTTCGGGGACGTTATTTGTTGGGCTTACTTTTCCGTGAGTTAGCACTCACGGTTATTCAAATATAGTCCCGTTGGGACAAATTCTACAACAGGCTGAGTAGTTACGAATAAACAAATACTTTCAGAAATAAAGTACATTTATGTTTATTATTTCATAAACTCGTAGAGGTATTGCTCCATTTCTTCCAAAACTTTTTCATCAAGCGTAAAAGTTACATATTCTGCAAAATTATTCAGGATTATAAGCGAATTAATGCTTGTATCCAATACTTCTAAATTGGCAATTTTCTTTGAAACACTGTGATTAAGAATCCTGATATCTTCATAAAAATTTAATAGATTATTCATTTCCCAATCCGGATTACCGCCTCGTTTCCAAACTATATATTGCGAAAGAAGATAGAGTGAAAGTACTCGTATTTGTGTTTCATCAAGTGACGCAAACGGAAGATGAAAAAAGAGAAGAGGTTTCAGTTTTGCCATAATAGGACAACCTGATGACACCATATATATACCCAATACTCCGCTTACTCCCGATTGCAAAGAAGTAAATTTTGAATAATTTCTCGCGGGAGTTTTTACTTCAATTTCTACGCTCTGATAAGAGGGGGTATCTTTAAACGTGTCTATCACATCTACAAGACTTATTGCAAGCGGACAATACTCGTATTTTGAAGCATTCAACGGGCAATGAGAGCATCTAAAGTTTGTCATTTTAGTCCACTCGGGATAATCATCTCGTTTGGAATTGACTACTTGCATTGTAGCCTTGTCTATATTAATATCCAAAACTCGCTGTTCAAGATCCGGAAACCGAAACTTGTACGAAATGGTAAAAACTGCTTCATTTTTCAACTTCGGTACCGCTTTTCAAAAAATATTAGTGTATGTATCTAAGTTAGTAAAATATTTGAAATTATTGCACCTAAAATAATAAATCGTGAAAAATGAAATGGAGTAATACAGATAACTCGCCTTTTTATTATAACACGGTTTCCTTATCTCTATGTTTTTTGCTTTTTCTTTTTTGCCGCGGGGAAAAGAACATTATTTAGTATAAGCCTGTAACCGGGCGAATTTTTGTGCAGCGATAAATCAGTGGGAGGATCGCCAACCGCGTGCTGGTAGTCCTCCGGATCGTGCCCGCCATAGAAAGTAAACGTGCCTCTTCCAAAATTTCCGTGGAGATACTTTACCTGATTAGTTGATGACCGTTCTGCCATCACCACTACTGATTTCTTTATCAACTCCTCGCGAAACATAGTGGTTTGTCCCATAAATCCCCTGATAACATTGGTGTGCGATTGTGTAAGCATTGTTGGTACAGGGTCATATTTTGCAGAAAAATCGAAAAGTGTAAAATAGTCATTGGATTGATCTCCAATTTCCATCGGCTGAATATCAATATTGCTGTATTCATACACCATCGGGTTAGTTTCAAGTTTGAAATCCTGAAAGGCGAGAGTTCCGGAAAAATCAAGTTTTTTCTGCGCATCGGCATCCATAGCATCGCCATCGAACATACGTTCACATATATCAGTGTTTTGTGCTGCAAGGGCTATATCATACGAATCCGTTGCAGAACACATAGCAAATAAAAATCCGCCCTTTGCTACGAATCCCCGCATCGAAAGGGCGACTGCCCGCATCATTTCAGAAACTTTTTTATATCCCAACCTTTTTGCATCTGCTTCATAGCGCAGTTGAGCTTCAACATACCATTGCGCCTGACTGAAACTGCCGTAGAATTTACCGTATTGTCCTGTAAAATCTTCGTGATGTAAATGCAGCCAGTCAAATTTATCTAACTCGCCATTTAGAATTTCTTCATTCCAAAATTTAGTATATGGAATTTTAGCATATTCCAATGCAAGCGTGACTGCATCATCCCACGGCATAAACCCTTTTGGGACATACACTGCAATCTTTGGTGCTTTTTCCAAGCGCATCACTTCCATATTTTGGTCTTCGCTTTGTACCAATGAATAAATTGAATTGGCTTCAGCTTGTGATATTGGTTCATAGAGTACCCCTTCAAGCCGGCATCGCGCTGCAATTTGCTCGGAAAAATCTATCAAAAAAGAACCGCCGCGGTAATTAAGCAGCCAATCAGCTTTAATTTCTTTTGAAATAGCAGAGAAAGTTATTCCGTAAGCCCTCAGATGGTCGGTTTGCTTAAGGTCCATAGGAATAAGCAGTTTGTCTTGAGAATAGACAAACGCGCAAAAAACAAACATCAAAAGCAGGATTGGTTTAACGCGCATTTTATCTATATAGCTAACAGGACAATAAATTAAATAATTATCGAATATTATGCCGATTGTATTTCTTCATCAAGGAAAAGAGGACCGGCTATTTTTTCTACTACATCGCGGGTAATTATGCACTTGCCGGAGTGTTTTAAATCGGGTAATTCGTACATTACATCGAGCAAAAACTCTTCAATTATCGCGCGCAACGCGCGTGCGCCGGTTCTTCTTTCAATAGCCTTATGCACGATGGAATCCAATGCAAGCGGATCGAACTCTAAATCGAGGTCTTCATACGCGAACAATTTTTTATATTGCTTAATAATGGCATTTTTTGGCTCGGTCAGGATACTCTTTAGCGCGGCAGCATCCAGCGAATGCAGAGGGGAAATAACAGGAATGCGCCCGATAAGCTCCGGAATTAATCCAAAGTGCATTAAATCTTCAGGCTGCACCATAGCCAGCAATTCATCATTGGTAAGCTCCTTGGTGTGGTTCATATCGGCACCAAAGCCCATCTTGCTTTTATTGATTCTGGATGCAACAATTTTCTCAATTCCCTCAAATGCGCCGCCGAGAATAAAGAGAATATTCTTTGTATTAACATTAAGCAGGCTTTGTTCAGGGTGCTTGCGTCCGCCTTTGGGCGGCACTCCTGCAACGGTTCCTTCAAGTATTTTCAACAATGCCTGTTGAACGCCTTCACCGGAAACATCGCGGGTGATTGAAACATTGTCACTCTTACGGGCAATTTTATCAATCTCATCAATATATACTATGCCTTTTTGCGTCCGCTCAATATTGTAGTCGGCTGACTGTAATAAATGCACCAAGACAGTTTCCACATCATCACCCACGTATCCGGCTTCCGTGATGGTTGTGGCATCTGCAATCGCGAATGGTACGTCAAGTGTTTTTGCCAGTGTTTGAGCCAGAAGAGTTTTTCCGGTTCCGGTTGGTCCAATCAATAAAATGTTGCTTTTTTCAATTTCCACATCATCAAGAGCAAAATAGCTGCCCGTAATATCAATTCTTTTATAATGATTATATACTGCAACAGAGAGTACTTTCTTGGCGCGATTCTGCCCAATAACGTGCAGATCAAGAGATTCCTTTATAGAACGCGGAGTTATTTGCTGCTTGGTTCCTGTTTTTGGTGTTTTGTACGCTGCCAGATTGTTTTTTAGTATATCAACACTGCTGCCAATGCAGATGTCGCAAATATAGGCATCAGGTCCGGCGATTAAATTACTGACTTCTTTTGAGCTTCTGCCGCAAAACGAACATTTAACATTATTTATATTAGTTTTCTTATTCATTATCATTCCTATAATGGTTTTTCATTTATACCTTTGAGTAATTCACGAACTTCAACTGTATAGAGAGAAGACGTATTTTCCGACAAAAAGGTTTCAAATACTTTTTTTGCATCCGAGGGTTGTTTCAATCCAAACAAATATATTTTCCCAAGGTAAAAATTTACTTTATCTATAAAAATATTACTTTTTTCTTGATTTATTGCATTTATTATCGCGATTGCCGCACTTAAATCGTCTAAAGCAATTCTTGTTTCAATTATTTTTATTTCCAGCAGGCTTTTTAGGTAAAATTGATTCTTGTCCGGAACAATTAATTTAAAGATGCTGTCCGCGGAATGAAAATCGTTTACAAATATACGCGATAATCCGCCGGCATATTTCATCACGCTCGCGGAATCATTAATTGCAGTGTTCAGCAGCATCGTGTTTTCCAATGCATCGTTCGCGTTGTCGTCTTTAGTATTGACTAATATCTCGTTAAAAAGCGCGCGGGCTTTTTCAAAATCACCATTTGCCATAAAGACCGAAGCTTTTTGAATTTTCGCGAAGCTTTTTTGTCCCGGCTGAGTATATGGATTCCCGATTATTTTTTCAAGATATTTGAATGCCGAATCCGGCTGACGCTTTTTCAAAAAAAGTTTGACTAATATTAAATTTGCTTCTGCTGCAAATAAATTCATATTATTGTTTCGAGAGAGATCGTTCGCGTAGAACTCGGCGGAGTCCGTGATTCCCGCGTCATAATAAATCTGTGCCAAACGTAGTCGTGCCTCAATTCCTGGTTCTGATTGAGGTGCTTTTTTACAAATTGCATAATATCGCGGAATAACCCCTGATCTGACGGAAAGCGGAATTATCTTCTCGTAACCAATTGGTTTCCAATTTTCTTGCTGAACCTTTATCGATTCAGCAAGCATAGCATCAAGAGATTTGACGGAATAGAGATTCGCTATTTCGGCGAGCGATGAATTCTTATAATCACTGACGATGTAGTCAAAGGCTTTAACCGCATCTTGATATGCTCCCTGCTGATACAATTGAATGCCAAAAGAATAAATATCATTTCCGGCTCTATGCTGTTCTATGTCAAATTCCTTGGCAATTGTAAAAGCCCGATCAAATCTTTTTGCCTGAATATAAAATTTTTGAAGAAGCTGCCTGCCTGAGAATGATAAATCTGCAGATTCAAAAATTCCGATTGCCGTTTCAATAAATTCCGGTTTGCCGAAATAAGCATTTAACCGAGCTTCTAACTGGAATGTTTGGTCGGGAAATTTTGCAGTTACAGATAAACATTCGTTGGATGCGTTTTTATATTGCATTGTCTGCAAATAGAGATTTAACAGGTCGAGAGAATAATAGACAACAGTAGGGGATAATTCTTTTGCTTTCGCGAGATAATAGATTGCTTTATCTATGTTCCGCACCTCCAAAGAATAGGCTGAAAATGCTCTCGCGGCTGCCGCGCGATCGTTCCCTGAAGCCAGATAAGAGTCCCATAGATGATAGGTCTCACTCTCATTTCCATTTAAATAGCAGGTCTTTCCTATCATTCCCAATAGGTTAAAATCAGTCGGATTTTTTTTATATTGAACTTTTAAAATTGTAAGCGATTTATCATAGAGCTTTAACTGAAGATAAATATTGTTGAGGAATTGAAAATACATCGGATTTTCCGGTTCTGACGCGTAAATATCCTCGATAATTGCTTTAGCCTTTTCAAATTCCCCTGCTTGTTCAAGGTTTTGAGCAAGAAAAAAGCGGTTAGTGTTATCGGGGTGTTGCGCTAAAACGGCGGAGCAAAGCGATAGCAGGAAAACCATTATGGTAATTTTCATTCGGGTGTTGAAAATAATAATAAACATAGGTATAAGGTAACTATTTAGGTGCTATTTCTGAAATCAACATTAACCGAAGTGAATATTTTTATAAGTTTATCGAAAATATTTTTTGTATTCGCATAGTATTGCAGTTATATGAATTGCCTGTCTTTTTGTAGTTTATGTATGTTAATTTTAAAAATTATTTTGGAATATTAAAAATGAGTTCATTATCACTTTTAGATCAAATTATACAAAAAGCAGCCTCGTGCGAAAAAACTGTGCTGTTGCCCGAATCACACGATGACCGTATCCTGAAAGCCGCGGAAGCAATCACTAATAAAGGGTTCGCGCGGGTGATAACTCTTGGCAGCAGTGAAAAAATACTGAAACGTGCCGGAGAACTTGGCGTAAACTTGCAGGGAGTGCAAATTGTCGATTTTGAAAAATCCGAAAAATTGAGTGACTTTGCAAACATTTTTTTCAACAAACGCAAAGCCAAAGGCGTTACTCTTGAACAAGCCGGTGAAGTGATGAAACGCGATTTGTTTTTTGGAGCAATGATGGTCGCGGATGGAATGGTTGATTGCAGTGTTGCCGGTTCATTTGCTTCAACAGGCGATGTGATGCGCGCGGCTATTCAATGTATAGGAATGAAGCAGGGGATTGCAATCGTATCAAGTTTCTTCCTGATGGTTTATCCCGAGTTAACTTACAGTTTTGCAGATTGTGCAGTTGTGCCCAATCCTGATGCAGGTCAGCTTGCCGATATTGCCATATCAACTGCCGATAACCACACTGTTCTGACGGGTGAAACAGCTTATGTTGCAATGTTATCTTTCTCTACTAAGGGCAGTGCCGAACACGAATTAATTGATAAAGTCCGTAAGGCAACCCAAATCGTGAAAGAAAAACGCCCCGATATTAATGTTGACGGCGAACTGCAGTTTGATGCGGCAGTTGTTGATTCAATTGGCAAGAAAAAAGCCCCGGGCAGTCCCGTTGCCGGAAAGGCAAACGTGTTAGTGTTTCCGGATTTACAGTCAGGCAACATCGGATATAAAATTGCACAACGATTAGGAAAAGCAGAAGCAGTGGGACCTGTTATTCAGGGCTTGAAGAAACCCTATTTTGATTTAAGCCGCGGCTGCAGTGTTGATGACATTGTGAATACGGCTGCGATAGCCGTTTTGATGGCGGAATAAAAAATGGATACAGCTGTCTGTTATTTTTTGAAAAATAATATATCAGCTATTATGGCAATTTTAATATAATCTTGTCATTATATTCTTTGGTGTACAGATAAAACTTTGTTTCATCCTTATAACTAATGATGTCTATGCCCGCATCCTTTACTCGCTTTTCAGTTGAAGAAATACGGGCTTCCGGGTCAGGATGCGTGCTGAGAAAGGTTTCAATTCTGCTGCTTTTCGAGCTAATGAGTTTTTCATCTATCATTTTTTCAAAAAAGAATTTTACCGATCCGGGATAATATTTTGATCCGGATAAGTATTTGAATGAATATAAATCAGCATCGTCTTCATCGGAGCGGCTATTTTGGAGTAAGGCGAGACCGGTAAATAGTCCTGCCGCTATATTAGTCAGTTCTCCGGGGCTTTGCCCTAGCACGATAGATAATAATGTATGAATACCCATTTCTTTCACCATTCTGCTTGAGGCGTGACGAAGTTCGGCGTGGGCAATTTCGTGACCAAGCACGCCTGCAAGCGCGGCTTCATTGGGCAGATATTTTAATATTCCGGTATATATATAAATCGGACCACCGGGAAGAGCAAAGGCATTTAAAACGCTATCATTTTGTATAATCTGCAATTTTGAAGTGTAATTGTAAATATCTTTTTTGTGAATTTCTGATGATTTAAGAATCTCACTGATAACACTGTCTTTGATATATGATTTAATTGCTTCGGAATTTGCTGTAGTGAGCAACTTATAGGCGGTATCATTTGCAAGTTGTGTCACAACGCTGTCTCCAAGCTTAATATCATCCTGATCGGTAAAAAATAAGTCGGTGACAGATGTACTGTCACAAGCAGGACCTGTGAGTGCACCAATTATCAGTGTTGTAGCGAGAAACAGGTATTTCAAAAATTTCAAGATAGAAACTCCTTTCTTATAATATTTATTTAAATTTCAATTAATTTACTTGCCTTGATAGTATCCCACATTGCATCCATAACAGCGGGGATACCTTCTCCTGTGGCAGCCGATATAAATAGCGGATGCATGTTTTCACCAATTTGAATTTGCATAAGTTCTTCGCGTGCATCATCGTCAAGCAAATCTATTTTTGTAAAAATAAGAATTTTTTTCTTTTTTGTGAGTGCTTCACTGAAAACGGTCAATTCATTTAATAAAATCTCGTAATCTTTTTCGATGTGTTCCGATGATGCATCAATAAGAAAACATAAAGTACGAGTGCGTTCAATATGTTTTAGAAATTGAAATCCCAGCCCTTTACCTTCAGATGCGCCTTCAATAATTCCGGGGATATCGGCAACCGTAAAGCTCGCGTAGTTTTTATATCGGACAATACCAAGGTTTGGCTCAAGCGTTGTGAAGGGATAGTCCGCAATTTTTGGTTTTGCTGCGGATATTTTGGAAATTAAAGTTGATTTGCCGGCATTAGGAAACCCGACCAAACCAACATCGGCAATAAGCTTTAATTCCAAATCAATTTTAAGCTCTTCTCCCGGAGTACCATCTTCAGCATAGCGCGGAGCCTGATTAGTTGGCGTTGCAAAGTTACTATTGCCTCTTCCGCCTTTCCCGCCGCGGGCAATACAAAAACGCTGTCCGCTATCTGTTAAGTCGCAAATCACTTTACCTGTTTCAATTGATTTGATTAGTGTTCCAATAGGCAGTTGAATAATGATATCCGCGCCTTTTTTTCCGTCACACAATGATGCAGCACCGGGCACACCGTTAGGAGCTTCATATTTTTTTTTATAGCGAAAATCGAGAAGGGTAGTGAGATTATTGTTAGTTTCAACATACACGCTGCCGCCATCGCCGCCATTGCCCCCTGACGGTCCGCCTTTTGGAACATATTTTTCGCGCCTGAAAGTAACAGCACCATTACCTCCATTGCCGGCTCTTACATATATTTCGGCTGAATCAATTATCATTGGTGTTCCTGTTCGGCAAAATATTTTTTAATTCGGTCTTCGAGCAATAAGGCTTCTTTATTGGAAAAAGGATTAACATTATAGGCATAGAATACTTCCTTCAGCACGAGGGACGCGTGTTCAAATAATTTAAAATTCGCAATTTTTTCAATAGTTGTAACAAAATCAATTTGATCATTACCAAAGACATTTGAAATAATGCGCATAGTTTCTTTGGTTGTAAAATAGCGGAAGAGTTCAGATTCTTCTTCTTCAGGTTCAATAGTTGCAGCAGGTTCTGCATTATCCGAATTTGGTTCTACAGAAACATTACTTTCTGCTGCCTGATTTATTTCTGTTTCAATAGTACTAGGCAGTTCAAATTCATTGTTGTCGTGGCTCTCGGCAGCTTCAGCAATAATTTCTTCATTCAAATCATCATCAAACACCGGAGGTTCTTCCGGAAAATGGTTGTTGCCGTGGCTCTCAGCAGCTTCGGCAATAATTTCTTCATTCAAATCATCATCAAACACCGGAGGTTCTTCCGGAAAATGGTTATTGGCGAGTAAATTATCATCCGGAGAGGAAATTTCAAAGGCTGAAAGGTCGATAGAAAAATCAACGGATAGAGAATCATCAAATACTTCTTCTTCTGTATCGGGTTCAATAATAGCTTCATCCGATAAGATTTCTTTATTCTCTTCCGGTTCAATTTCACTTTCGGTATGTTCTTCTTCGCTATTATTTGTCGGTTTGGATGAAATGGCAGATATTGCATTTTGTGCTGCTTTTATTTCCGCGATGAGGCTCTCTGCAGGAATACCGCCAATGGTTCTATTTTCATTATCCGTGTCAGGATTTTTCTCTTCAGTCAATAGTTGATTGGTGAGTAATTCAGTAATCTGAATAGAAACGTCAATCTCGTCTTCTTCGCTAATGCCTAATTCATCTTTTGATTCCATTTCAACAGCAGGCAATGTAATTTCCTCATCATCAAGCTTAGCCGGGGCTTCAAGAAACAGGGACTCTACGGACGTATAGGTCTGTTCTTCAGCAGGAATAAATTCAAGGCTTGATAATTCGGCGTTATCATTATCGCCAAATTCAACTGTTCTTACAAATGGTGTATCGGAAAGAAGTGACTCTTTAATTACATCAACAGAAAACTTTTGCTTAGGGTCCGTAGAGAATTGCTGGTGTACTCGCGAAATGAGGCTGTTTAGTTCGGAATCTTTCAAAAACGCTTCCACTGCACCGATAGCAAGTCGATCTTTGCTTGTTTCACCCATATTTAAAAATTCAGCAGAAGCACTTAAAAAGTCATCGATGAAAGGTTCAAACTGTGATGCTATTAATTCTTTTCTGAATGCGCGGAGTCTCTCGGAAAACTCTGAAGAGCCGAACGAGAGGATTTTTTTTCTCTCGGTCACTCTTTGAAAATATTGCTTATAGTAGTCGTAAAAATAGGTGTAGTTCATTAGCAGGCGAACTTCATCTGCAGTGTGGGAATCTTCATTATCAAAAATAAAATTACGAAGAGTCCAATGGGGGCGAAGCAATAAATTCACGTTGAAATTGACCGCGCGCTGTACGCGCATTTTCACATCTTCAAAAGGTATGAGCTTGTTTATTTTGATTTCAGCAGCAATAGCCTCAAAATGCTTTGCAATTTCAGCACCGGAGTAGTCAAAGTCAGATTTTTGAAGCAGCCGGTGTCTGTCTCTATAAATAAGATAATCAATCTCCGCGGATACATACTGGGTAATAGCAGGATGTACTTGAGCAGCGGCTAAGTTTTCAAGCGTGAAAAATGAGCCGAGCTTCTTAATGTGATTAAGTGAAAAATCGGTAATAAATTTTATTTCCCGTTCAAACATATTTTGGTTCTCTTAAAATTCTTGGCAAATATACGTAAATCCTTGCTAAGAGAAGAAAAAAAAGCAAACCTATTTAGTAAAACTAACCCGGTGAACGTCAATAACTCAACACATTGAGCTATTGACGGGTGTTATTATAATAAAAGATTGCTTCAAGGTTGACATTTTTGGTTATAGAACCAAATTATTCTACTACTATTTTCTGTCCGGCTTTAATCTTGTTTCCCTCTAGATTATTTTTTTGTGCAAGTGCTTTGGCAGTTGTATTGTATTTTTGAGCAATAGTATAAAGCGACTCACCTTTCTTGACGGTATATGAGGCGGCGACAGCTTTAGAACTCGTCTTTGATGCTTTCTTTGAAGCCTTTTTACTAATGCTTTTCTCTGCCTGCTCTTTTACGGGACTATCTGAATATAGCCTTAATTTTTGTCCGGACTGAATAGTATTTCCTCTGACTTTATTCCACTTTTTTACATTAGAAACTGAGACGTGGTACTTCTCTGCAATTTCTCCGATTGTCTCACCTTTTTTTACCGTGTACATATTTAAGGTTCGGGAAGTCTTCGTGACATTGTCACCATAGGAAGGAACAACTACATTATTATAAATTTTAAGAATTTTGCCGGCAATTAATTTATTACCCGGAAGACTATTCCATTTCCTTATTTCGCTGGCACTAACTCCAAATTTATCAGCAACTGACGCTATTGATTCACCGCGGCGAACTTTATATTTGAATAATCTTTGAACATTCTGACCCCTTGAGCTATGGATGGAAGCTACATCATAGTTCTTCTCGGTCAGAATTCGTAATTTTTGGCTGCTTTTAACTTTTCTATTCTTTAAGTGGTTCCAGTTCATCAATTCACTTACTGAAACACTGTATTTTACAGCAATCGCGGTTAAACTTTCCCCTTTGTTAACTTTATGATAAAACCAAGACTTTTTTACCGAGAGATCAGAAGCAGCAGATGATTTTTTTTCTGTGGTTGAAAGTTTATCATAACTCGCGTAAAGTTCTTTTTTCTCTTCGGGAACGAAAACATTTAATGTTTGTCCAACTTTAAGACCTTTTGTATAGGAAATATTATTCCAGTTTCTAAGATCGCTCACTCGGACTCCGAACATTTCTGCTATACCAAGAATGCTTTCTCCTTGCTTAACTGAATAAGCAATCAATGATTTACCGGCAGGAACAACTTCTTTGACAGCAGTTTCTTCAGGAGTTTCTTTAGTCTCTATAATTTCAGGAACTTGTACTTCTACTTCAGATGTATCCGCATTCTTTTCTACCGTTGCGGCTATTGAAATTGTTGAATCAACAACTGACTCATCTTTATTCAGAGTATTATATGGAGAAACATAGTTATCAGGGGCACTGCCAGATTTGCTGTCTTCTGTTTCTGCCGCGAGATCATTCATATTAGATTCAACATCAACATCTTTATAGTTTGATCTAAATGGAATTTTTAGTCGTATCCCGCGCTTCAATCTGGTTTTTGTGGTAATATCATTGGCATCTGCTAATTCAGCAGGTGTCAACCCATAGTGAGATGAGATAGTTTTAACGGTTTCCCCGCCGCGTACATTATGAAATGCAAAATTTCGCTTCGCGCTTTCGGGTATATTTACAAAATTTGCAGCAAATTGTTCAGCCCTGCCTTTTGGAATTTTTAGGCTGTAACCTCCGGCGAGATTAGCGGGAGAGCAATGTTGTGTAAGTTCCGGATTTAGCTGCAGCAAATCATCCGAAGTTGTTCCACAGCATTTTGCCAAAAAGTTTATGTCTATGGCATCGTCAACTTTAACTATTTCATATTCAACGGGTTTTTCTTGAGGTATATTTTCAAATCCATATTTTTCAGGATTCATAGCAACCATACAGGCTGCAATATATTGCGGAACGTAACTTCTTGTTTCTTTAGGCAGGAATTTTTCAATTTCCCAAAAGTTATTGCTTCCGGAGCGGCGTATTGCTTTTTGAATTCTTCCCTCACCTGCATTATATGATGCAAGAACCAGGTACCAATCACCTAAGTTTCGGTACAAATCCTTAAGGTGACGAGCTGCAGCGTGAGTGGCTTTATAAGGGTCCCTTCGTTCATCAAAATAGAATCCATAGTCAAGCCCATAGATTTTACCGGTAGAACGAATAAATTGCCACATACCAACGGCACCTGCCCAGGAACGTGCAGTTGGGTTGACACCGCTTTCAATCATAGAGAGATACATAAGTTGTTCCGGAACCCCGTGTTCTTTCATAACTTGGCGCACCATTGGAAAATATTTTCCTGAACGGCTTAACCAAAGTGTCATAAACTTTTTTCCACGACCGGAAAAGTAGTCAACCCATTTGGTTACT
The DNA here is from genome assembly GCA_903929035.1 of uncultured Ignavibacteriales bacterium. Taxonomy (GTDB): domain Bacteria; phylum Bacteroidota; class Ignavibacteria; order Ignavibacteriales; family Ignavibacteriaceae; genus CAIYTF01. The sequence goes on along the minus strand of CAIYTF010000179.1, from coordinate 6,806 downwards.
GTCTCATTAATTTCAAGCGGAATTTCAGCAGGAATAACCTCGTGTTTTGCAATAGAAGGAGGATTTTCAAGTTTTACATCCAATTCACTAATGGATTTACCCATCCACTCTTCAAGTGCTGCAAACGATACATCCGTTGGTATCTCGGGCATACCATCAATGAATTTTCTGTAATCATCAATAATTGAACTTGAGAGTTCTACATAGGCTTCATTTTGTTCAATGCCAGGGTAATAACTAACATTATTAACAATACGTAACGCGTTTTCATAATTTTGAATCGTTTCGCTCACGCTGTGCACTTCTTGTTTTTGCAATGCTAAAACATAAGATTGCCGTGCCTGCTCCAAAAGTTCGGAAACTATCTCGAACTTACTTGCTACTTGGATAGTATCTTTAAGGGATTCTGTCTCTGAGATTTCTTTGTTCGCTCCACATCCTGTTAAGATAAGAGCAAACGAAGAAATACCAAAGATAGTTTTTAGTACCCTTTTCATAGTACCTCACTATTTGTTAAACATTTACAAATATAATATAAAAAGTAATTTATATCAAATTTTTTTTGTTATAGTTTCCACAAAAAAGAGAGGATTGGAAAAGAGGTATAAGTTGTTATATTTAGGGGGCATAAAATCCACAAAAAAGGAAGTACAGAAATGCAATCCGGTAAAAAAGAAATGCCTGTGTCCGGAGCTGTCCGTCAAATAGAAAAGTATCTGGTAACTGTTTATAACATTGTTCGCATACCGATTTTATATTCACCTGACATAATCTTATTTTAGATTTTTAGGTTTTATTAGATTTGATGACAAATGCCTCCGGATTGAGATTTTGTCAAATATATATAAGGAATTATGCATAGAGTATTTACTAAGATTGCCATTATTGCAATGATAGTGATGTTTGTTTTAACCGCGGTCTATCTGATATTTTTTCACGTATTGAAGCAAACAGAACCTTCTTATTCAGGAGCAGAATCCCTTATTGGATTACAGGGTGAAGTGACAGTTTATTTTGATTCGCTGGCAATCCCGTATATCAGGGCATCATCAGAGGAAGATGCCGCGTTTACACTTGGTTATCTTCACGCGCGGGAACGGCTGTTCCAAATGGATGTAATGAGGAGAGCAGGGGAAGGCAGGTTGAGTGAAATTTTCGGAGAGAAAACACTCGCGTTTGATCAGATGTTCAAGACCATAGGAATATATCGGACAGCAGAAAAAATATATCAATCATCTTCGGCTGAAGCTAAAAAGATGTTAGAGGCTTATTCGAACGGAGTGAACGAGTATATTAAAAAATATCATTCAAAACTCCCTGTTGAATTTGAGATTCTAAATTATGATCCATACTTGTGGACTCCGATTCATTCTATAGTTATAACAAGGATGCTCGCTTGGGAATTGAATATTAGCTGGTGGGCAGATTATGCTTTTGTAGATATTATCCGCGCGGTCGGCAGTGAAAAAGCACGATTTTTGCTGCCGGAATACCCTGAAAACGGCACGCTGATAATTCCGCGAAGCCTTTCAATGTTAGAAAAAAACGATGACCAATTTCTGAATACCGATAAAGCATTTAGAAAGTTTATGGGATTAGATGGTACACACATTGGTTCGAATAACTGGGTTATCGGAGGACAAAAATCCGCGAGCGGGAAACCTATTATCGCGAATGATCCTCACCTGACACTGCAGGCACCGGGACGCTGGTATTTTTGTTCAATACGTTCTAAAGAATGGAATGCTGACGGCGTTACTATCCCCGGAGTTCCCGCGGTTGTTATTGGTAAAAACGATTCAATATCGTGGGCAATGACGAATGTTATGGCGGATGACGCGGATTTTTATATCGACAGTTTGGATGCGAGAGGAGAAAACTATTTGTCGGATGGCAAATGGATAAAACTGCAAAAATTGCAGGATACAATAAGTATAAGTAATGCTGCCGTAATACCGATTGAGATTGCAATTACTCATCACGGACCTGTTATTTCGGGAGTTCATTCTTTTGATAAAATATTTTCTACTGCAAAACCAAATAGGCGGGCTATATCAATGCGGTGGCTCGGCAATGAGGTTAGCCGCGAATACGAGAGTTTCTTGGCAATAAATAAAGCCCAAAATTGGAATGCTTTCACTGATGCAGTAAATTCTTTTTCGGTTCCGGGTCAAAATTTTGTTTATGCCGATAAAGCATCCAATATTGGTTATATATGCGGTGCGCGGCTGCCAATCAGAAATTCAATTTCACCAATTTTCATCTATGACGGAACGAAGACTGAAAATGATTGGGCGGGTTTTGTTCCGGTGAGCGAAATGCCTCGTCTTTATAACCCTCCGCAAAATTATATTGCATCTGCCAATAACAAAACGGTTGAATCTTTTAGTCACTATATTACAAATTTGTGGGAACCTTCATCTCGGATTGACAGAATCGTAGAAATGATTGACTCGATAAAAACAATATCTGTTGATGCCTGCAAAGGGATGCAGATGGATGTTAAATCTCCCTACGCTATTGAAGTTGTTAGCTATTTATTGGACGCGTTCAAAGGGAAAACAATTAAGGACGATAATCTGCGTTTAGCACTTACTTTACTGCAAAAATGGGATGGAAGATTTGACAAAGAAAGTCAGGCACCTGCAATTTGGGCAACATTTTTTGACTGCTTATTACAGAACACGTTTAAAGACGACCTTGGCGAGTCCTTATATAACGAGTATGTTTTCGTTCCGAATATTCCATACAGAGTTTTGCAGAAACTATTAAAGAGTGACCCCGGAAGAATATTTGATGATTCGCGAACACCAGGCAAAGAAACGCGCGATGATATACTTCGGAAGAGTTTAGTTGCCGCGCTCGCTCGACTTGAAAAAACTATCAGTAAAGATGTCAAATATTGGCAGTGGGGCAGACTCCACACGGTTACGCTGAAACATTTCTTTCACGGTAATGGCGATGCGATTGAACACGCCGCTGATATCGGACCTTTTGATATCGGCGGTGACGGCACAACAGTTAACAACGGCGAGTATAATTTTTATGATTACACCGGCGGTATTGAGCAATTTAAGGCAAATAAATTTGAAAATGTTTTAGGACCCTCTATGCGGTGGATTTATGATTTCGCGAATCCTGATGTTATGTATTTTGTCCAGCCTACAGGGCAGTCGGGAATTACCACAAGTGAACATTATTCTGATATGACTTCGTCCTGGCTGAATGGAAATTACTACACGATACGTACCGATGCTTCTTCTGTTGAAAGTAATCCGCGCAAATTAATTCTTTTACCGGGGAATCCTTAGGACATTGTATGATTGATATTAGAAATGTTTCTTTGCAATTTGGAGGGGAATATCTTTTCAGGGATGTTTCACTTACAATCCATTCAGGTGATAAATTTTCACTAGTTGGCTCTAACGGTGCGGGTAAGACTTCTTTGTTCCGGCTGATTACGGGAATACTGCAGCCTGAATCCGGCGATATTATTATTCAAAAAAAGATTAAGATAGGATATCTTCAGCAGGAACAAATTATCCACGAGGGTAAAATACTTTTGGATGAAGCTTCATCCGGAGCACAAGATGTTATAGCTTTGCGTGAACGGGAGCGGGAAATTACAATGGAGCTGGAAGCCGTTTCGGAAGAGGATGATGTTCACGCTGAATTGATTGAGCAGCTTGGTTCAATTCACCATAGGTTGGAAGACTTAGATTCATATACTCTCGAGTCCAGAATAAAACAAATATTAATAGGACTTGGTTTCACGAACGATGATTTCACGAGGGAGACTCGTGAATTTTCCGGCGGATGGCAAATGCGCATCGCTCTCGCTAAAATACTGATTGCCGAACCGGAAATTATTCTGCTTGATGAACCAACCAACCATTTAGATATTGATTCACAGCGTTGGCTTGCTAATTTTTTGCGGGCATTTAGCGGTGCGCTGCTTCTCATTTCGCACGACCGTTATTTCGTAAATGAAGTGACAAATAAAACAATAGAAATATTTCTCAATAAGATTTCTCTCTATAAGGGCAACTATGAGGCGTTCCTGAAATTTAAGGAGGAACGAAATAAACAATTAGAAAATCAGGCCATACTGCAAGATAAAAAAATCAAAGATATTGAGAAATTTATTGACAGGTTTAGGTACAAAGCTACAAAAGCAAAGCAGGTGCAGAGCCGCATTAAGCTGTTGGAAAAAATTGATGTTATTGAATTGCAGGGACAGGAACAATCAATTAATTTTTCATTTTCTGAACCTACGCTTTCCGGCAGCACTGTATTTGAATTGCGGAATATCACTCAAAAATATGGCGAACGAACAATATTAAACGATTTAAGTTTAGTGGTAATAAGAGGTGAAAAAATTGCACTTGTCGGTCCTAATGGTGCAGGAAAAACAACCCTTGCAAGAATTATCGCGGGTGACTTGAAGCCAAGTTCAGGAACGGTAATACCCGGGTACAATGTTCAGACCGCGTTCTATACGCAGAATACGACTGATTTATTGGATACATCTTTGGATGTTCTTGAATCCATCCTGCCGCATTCGGATGGGCGGAATCTTGGCAGAATGAGAGCGTTGGCAGGGTCATTCCTATTCAAGGCTGACGATGTTTTCAAGAAAGTAAGTATGCTTTCCGGCGGTGAGAAAAGCAGATTAGCATTGTTGATTACAATGCTTTCTAAGGCAAATACCCTAATATTTGATGAACCGACAAACCACTTGGATTTTGATTCAAAACAAATACTAAAAGACGCGGTAAGCAAGTTTCAAGGGACAGTAATTGTTGTTTCACACGATGTTGACTTTCTTTCTTTTCCTCTTTCACGGATTATAGAAATTCGTCCAGGTTCGATGAAGCAATATGCAGGTGATATTCACTATTATTTGGCAAAGAAAATTGAGGAGAGTGAAAGCAGTTCCAATGCTTACTTGGCTAAGGGAGGAAGTGCTTCTCAGGCTGTAGTAAATAAAAGTGACCGGAAACGCACCGAGGCTGCAAAGCGCAATGAAAAGTATAAAGCTACCAAAGATATTATTAAGCGGATTGATGAATTGGAAAGTGAAATTACTAAATTTGAGATGGCAATAAAGCAAAGTGAGCATCTTCTGGCTTTACCGGAGACGTATTCAAAGGATGGCGAGGCAGCAGAGGTTACAAGGCTTTATAATAAACAAAAAGAAGAATTGGCAAGGATTTATTCGCGGTGGGAAAAAGACCAATTAATCCTTGAAGAGTTAAATAAACAATTTCAATAATCAAATATAAGGATAAAACTATGACACGCGCATTGATAATCGGGGCGGGACCCGCCGGAATAAGTATGGCGGTTGAATGGTGCGAGGCAGGTATGCCTTCAGATTCTGTTATATTAATTGAAAAGGCTCACGAGCATTCATTCTCTATAAAAAAATATTACCCTGAAAATAAATTGGTTACCGCAAATTATAAAGGATTTGAAGCAGCCTGTACGGGGACACTCTGCATACCTGATTTGACTAAACACCAGACAATTTCATATCTTGATAAGGCTATCGAAGATTATAAATTGCAGGTCAATTATAGTGAATCAGTGTGGAAAATATTTCAAGACCCTGCAACGAATAAGTTTATAGTTTATACTGATAAAACCGAATATGCTGCCGATGTTGTGATAATATCAATCGGGATTCTTGGCAAGCCAAATAAACCGGCATACCCCATTCCTGCTAAATTGAAAGACAGAGTTCTGTTCGATGTTACATCGGAGAAAATTGAGAATGCTAAAGTGCTTGTTGTTGGCGGCGGTGACTCGGCATCGGAGTACTGTCAATTTTTATCGGAGCTGGGAAATGATGTCTATTTGAGCTATCGGGGCAGCGAATTCAAGCGGATGAATCATATTAACGAGCAAAGCATTTTAACTTTAGAAGAATCCGGCAAGGTAACAATTCTTTGGGAAACAAATATTGAAGCAGTCGAAGAAGTTCAAGGTAAACCTCTTGTCAGATTTAAAAGTAATGCACCTGAGCCGGGAGTTTTTGATTTTATTGTCTATGCACTTGGAGGCTCAACCCCGGAGAATTTTTTGCGGGCTGCGGGAATAGAATTTAACGGCAAAGACCCTGTGCTTTCAGGAGGATATGAAACCAATGTTCCCGGAATGTTTTTAACCGGTGATCTGTCAGCAGGTGCGAAAGGCGGCTCTATTATTTGGGCATTTAATTCCGCGAACACGGCAATGCATACAATCGCGGAAAAGTATTTGTGATAAAGCAAGCATTGTGCAAAATAGTTCATAACAAAGCCCGAAAGACTTTCATCATTTCGGGCTTTGTAATGTTCCAAAATAAACAATTAATATTCTGAATACTGAAGCTAATTTAGGTTGTCTGCTTACCTGAGAAAGTACCGCTTATTCCAGCATCGATCTTAATCCAAGAACCAGTACAGTTTCCGTTTGCATCAATAGTGCCTTGAAATGTTGCCCCTTTAGCAGTTCCTGCTCCTACTGCAAATTGAAAAGAGCCATCGGAACTAATCGTACCGCTCACAGCAAATGTGGTAACCTCATAGTTACTTTTGGCACTTCCGGAAATACTGCCAACGGTATTGATAGTCACGTTCCAAGTACCGGCATCATCACCTATGTAGTGCCTGCACGAGAAAGGATAAGATATGAGGATGTAATAATTTATAGGAATATTCTGCTATGAAAAGCAGCCAAAAAGAGTTAAATTGGGTAATAAAAGATGATTATTCGGAAAAAAGAAAAAATAGGAAAGCGAAAATGCGTCAACGAGATCGGAT
>CAIYTF010000178.1 GCA_903929035.1 uncultured Ignavibacteriales bacterium | reverse complement strand
GTCACTCACGGTTATTCAAATTTAGTCCCTTTGGGACATAATATCAGTACCGTATATTTTCTTGATTTCAGGAGGCTGAGTAGTTACAATCCGTGTAATCCGTGATTCAGACAATTTCGTTTCATCTCCCCGCGATAGAATCGGGCGGCAAGTTTATAGACAAAAATGAAAATAAGAACAAAGATTGGTGTTTTATTTATTTGGTTCAAGAAACAGGACTTCATCAACCTTACTTTCCGCTTGTTGAATTCGGTATGCAATAAGGTCGCGTTTGTTTTCATCGGAAAGAGGAGTCAAAGCACGACTCCCGTTTTGAAGGCATCGATTATAAATGGCTGATTGCCTTTTATTGTTTGTAACTCATCTTCCGCGATAGTTTTATAGTCGATGAAAATATCATATTCAAGCATAATGTCGTAACAAATTTGCGATATGAGGTTATCAAGCTGCCAATCAACAGGATACGCGGTTACAATAAGGACATCATAATCGGAACCGGCGTGAAAATTTCCTTTAATTTGCGATCCGAATAATACCACCTTTCGTATTAATTCAGAGAAAGACTGTTCCAACCGCAGTTTAAGTTCTTTGATTATTTCTTTCTGATTCATAAGGATTCTTTCGTTTTTTTTCAATTTTACAAGGGGCTAAAAGACGTTTTATAAAACTTTCTATATTTACAAAAGATGAAAAAGTTATTTGTGAACGAGCCATTAGTTTCAAGTTATTCTTTGGAGACATTGATTAAATACGGTAATCATATCGGCTCTCGTGAAAGGTTTTGATTGATAAAACGTGCAGCCGGATTTTAATGCTCTTTCTTTGTCACCCATCATAGCATACGCTGTAATTGCAACAATCGGGGTGTTTTTATATTCAGGCATCTGCCGCATTCTTTTTGCCACCTGCAGCCCCGTCAGCCCGATTCCCAAATTTATATCAAGTAAGATAATATCGTAGTGCTTTTTAACCACCGCGGATAATGCTCTTCTTCCATCCCGTGCATAATCCATATTACACCGTTCAACTAAGTACTTGCTGACTATACGATAAACAATCTGATCATCATCAACAAGGAGTACTTCAGGGAAAAACGATATTTTTTCGCTTATTCCTGCCTCATCATTTGAGATAGGAGTTTCAGGGAGAGCCGTCACCTTTTTTAAATAAAACTGAGCTGTCACGTTAGTGCCTGTACCGTATTGGCTGTCAATTATTAGGGTTCCGCCTGTTTCTTCAACAAGCCTCTTGCATCTAAGAAGATCAACATAGACCTGATCTTCATCGGACATCTCGGATTTACTAACGGCTCTAGAGGCTCCGGATAAAAGGTCTAAATATATTTTTTTAATACCTACTCCTGCATCGGCAATTTTCAATGCTATGATATTTCCTTTTTCATCAGCTTTTTCATATAGAGTTATACTAACTTCGCTTTTCTCAGTACTTCGGATGGCATTATTTAGAAGAATAATCACGACATCATAAAATACCCGTGTGTCAATAGGACATTCAACTATTTTTTTATAGGAAACAAATTTTAGGGAAATGTTTTTTGCTTTAATAGCGTGTTCATACTCTCGAACAGCATCTCTTATGAGGTCAACTAAATTGGGAATTACCCGTTTGTTTTCGGCTATGATGTCCTGCGCGGTACTCCCTAAATCAAGTATTCTCAAAACAGTTTGCACTGCAGTTAAAATACTGTCATCAAATTCTTTAATCGGATTTGCAAATTCATTGTCTTCCAAGAACTGAGTTATTCCTAGTATTGTTGTTAATGCTGAACGTAACTCGTGACTCCGGTTAGCAATGTTTTTCAATCCGGCATTATCTTGGTTCTCGTCTATATTATTTCGGGCTTCTTCAAAAGCGCAAATGCCATAGACAAATGAATCCTCGATAATTGAGCGGGTTTTACAATAAAATTTTTTGACTTCAAGAGCGGTTCTGATGTTCGCAATTTCATTCGGAGACACATTCAAGTCATATATTCTGCTGAATATGGATGTATCATCATTGGTTGTAATAAAACTATCAAGGTAAGAACAGGGCTTTCCAATAATTTCATTTGAAGGTATGCCGATAAGTTCCGAAAAACTCGCGGTAACATTCATTAACAACTTACTTTGCAAATCAAAGACAATCAAGGGTATCGGAATATTTTCTAAAATAAGCGAGTGCTTCAATTTTTACCTGTACTATAAATTAAAATATGAACTGCATCTATGCCGGAATATTTTGGTTTGTATGAAACCGGTTTTACACTAAAATCATTTGGTAAAATTACTTAATTTAAATAACTTTTCCCAAAGAAGATGCCCTGCCTTCAGGAAAGAACATTGACGGCATAAAACTTGACGTGCCGATTCTCCTTTACCGGTATTATTACCATTCGCAAAATATGACAACTGCAAATTATTTTATTCTAAATAGCAGATTATTCTATACAAAATCATTATTTTTAAACCGTCATTTAATAATCTTTAAATGACCTTGTAAAGAAATAACCTTTACAACTTCTAAATATATCCTTTGCAGTCTTCGCGCGAGAAAGTGTTAATGCTATTTCTGAACAAGTCCTAAGTTTACTGTTTACTACTCTGACGATGACAATGGCAAATATGATTAGATCACCACATTTAATTTTTTGAATGATATTTAATGAACCCTGATAAAAATTTAAGAAGTAAGGAATAATATATGGAATCGCTATTTGAAGAAATCAAGTTTGAAGATAATCCAAACCCGGAGAAAGGTCTTAAAATTATTCAAGGGAAGAAACAACCTCTATCGAAGAATCAGCAGAATTTTAACAAGCTGACAAAAAAAGTTGAATATCTTCGGGATGAAATTGTTGGGCGGACAGAAAAACTCAATAATTTGCTGATAGCTTATAGTAAGAAAATACCGCCGTTAAAGACTGCTCTCGCGGAGAAACAGCTGCAATTAGCCAGAACTTTAGGGAATTCTGTTGATATTTACAAATTCAGCAGGCGGCAACAGGATGATATTGGCGAGGTAATTGTTGATTTATGCAACGCGGCATTCGCTGCAATAGAACCCGATGATGATGCCAAGAAATTTTACGATTCGTGGTCAGATATGAGTTACGATGAAGAAGTTTTATTCGATAAAGAGTTACTCGCTGAACAGTTTGCGGCAATGACCGGAATTAACTTAGACATCAATGATTTTTCTGATACCGCGGAAGCCAATGCCAAGCTATTTGCAAAGATTCGCGATGGTTTTGAAAATATCAAAGAAAGTGAAACAGAGAAAAAAAATAAGCGCAAGAAGACAAAAAAGCAATTAGAGAAAGAAAAGCTGCAAGAATCGGAGGAGAATCTTAAATTAAAAAGCATTCGCTCTATTTATCTTTTGCTGGCAAAAGCCCTGCATCCGGATGTAGTGTCCGATCCTGAAGAAAAAGCGCATAATGAAGAATTAATGAAAAAAGTGACTTCGGCATACGATAATAAGGACCTTGCCACGCTTCTAAAACTCGAAATGGAGTGGGTCGCTTCCGAAAGCAATAATATTCAAAATCTTTCTGATGACAGGATAAAGTTATATATTGCATCACTCAAAGAGCAGGTTCGTGAGCTGGAAGAACGGCTTGCTTTAGTAAGTATGCATCCGCGGTTCGAGCCTGTAACACATCTTGCCGGATTTTCTCCAATGACTGCAACAAGAAAGTTGAACGAATTGGCAGAAGAATATAAAGAGACAACAGCAGCAAATGAGGATTACGTTAAAATATTTTCTCAGCCAAATGCACAAAAAGAGATCAAGCATTTTGTGTCCGTTTATCTAAAGAACCTCAAAAAAGAGATCGATGATTTTCCTTTTTTACATTGGTAGATTTTATTGTTTGAGTCCGGCGATTCTCTTCTATTAATCAATAATAGAGCAATAAAAATGGGGATTAGTTAGATCATAGCAATGTTGAAAACCATAAGAGAGATTTCGGCTGTTATCCGGAGGTGGTAATTGGCGATGGAATATTTATCACTCGTACCAACAAGAATGCACTTGCCGAAAAGGGGATACGACTAAACGGGAAACAATTGGGACGAAAAAGCGAAGAACAAAAAACTAATTGTGCAGTCCGGAACACACGATGAGTTGATAGAAAATGAGCGTGGACTTTATAAACGTATTAAGGATTTGAAGAATAAAGAGCAAGTATGACATCAGAAAGAAAATTACAACTTTATAACAGCACCGCACTGATACTGCTCATTATATTTTTTGGTTCTCTTACCAACTCCATTTTTGTCAATCAGCTTGGCTACTACGGCGCGCTGTTTTGTCTGCTTGCAGTGTGGTATGAAACAAAAGAAAATCCTTTTTCAAAAAACGGGCTTGAGCTTGCATTAATTCTCTATCTGGCGGTCGAATTTATTTCTTTTTTGTTAAGCCACGATAAAGGAGCCGCTTTTCATAATATGCTAAAACGGGCATTTCTTATGCCTATTATCTATGTAGTTTCAACACTCCTCACGAAAGAAAATTTAAAGAAATATTTAATCACGATTGCTGCATTCGCGATGGTTGGAGTAATTATTTATCTCTTTATTTCTTATCGGTTTTTTATGGGCGGAGAATATCAGCGGGCTGAATCTGGACCATCGGTATTTCAGTATCCGATTACTGCCGCTGAGATTATGACATTTTTTATGTTGTTCTTCTTGGCAGCTGCGGTACAGGGCGGAAAACTTGGCTATAAACGAATTGTGCTGTTTGTGCTTTTTTTTCTTGCAGGACTGGCTGTGCTGGCAACATATAAAAAGACTGGTTGGATGGGCAGTGCCGCGGGGATCGCGGTCATTGTTTTTATGCAGAGAAAAAAATTGCTTACTATTCTTTATCTATCGGTTCTTCTTCTTCTGTTTTTACAGGCAAAAAATTCAAGCAGACTATTTTCATTCACCATAGGAAAAGATAAAGCCGTACCAACTGCTTCCACTGCTGCCGGTATTGACACAAAGGGATTTGCCCTTGATTTACAAAGAACAAAAGAGTTTGTTGCCATTGCTGATTATACAGCAGGGGTTTCACTGTATGATACCAAACTGAATCTTTTGCAAAACATTGCAACGCCTGCGCCTGCAGGGAGAGTACAATTCGTTAATGATACAGGGCTTGCTGTACAGCTTATCAACACGAAAATAGTGTTATACCAAAAACAAAATTCAGGTTTTAGTTCAACAGGATTGGAATATATTTCACCCGGATACACGGTTGATTGGATATTGCACGATAATATACTCTATGTATTGGATAGCGACAGCGGACTATCAATCTTTCCAAAACTATTTCTGCCTAATGAGGTGACACGGTACAGCTATCTTTACGGTTTTGAAAGTATTGATATAAATGATAAGTATTTAACACTCTATTCAGCAAAGAAGGGATATGAAATATTTGCATCAAACGATCAATTGCTTGAACAGCCTTTAATGCAAAGGCGATTTTCGGGGGCTGCACCAAAATTTGTCCGTTTCGCGGACAAGAAATTCTTCCTTATTTATGACGACAGTGTGGCTGTATATAAGGTGAAAGATAATCGGATGTATCTTCAAAAGAATATTATGCTGTCCGTGCCTCCTCAGCAAGTATCAATTGATTCAAGTGTATTGGTGCTTTTTGGGCAAGGCGGCAGATGGTTTCGTATTAACTTAAAAGATATGGCAATAAATGAAATAATGCTGCCCCCGGAGTTTAAAAAAGTATTTTCGTTCACCGAAATGAATGGAGCAAATATTGACGCGGTGATTACTCACCGGAGTCCTTTGCTTCGTATTTTGGATATCTATCATCCATCGAATTATTCCCGCTTGGCATTTTGGCGAGCCGGATTTATGATGTTCAAGGATCATCCGTTATTTGGTGTTGGCGATATTGATTTGGCTAATCTCTACAAAAAATATAAACGGCCGGAGGATAAAGAAATTCAAGGGCATTTACACAATAACTTTTTTCACATACTTGCTACACTTGGAGGGCTGGGGCTTTGCGCGTTTATTTTTTTACTGTACAAGTTACACCAACTATATTTTATGGCTTATAAAACAGTTACAAATAACGCGTTTTATAAAGCTATAGTAGCTGGTGCTATTGCATCGCTTACATCGTTTATAATATCAGGCTTGACAGAATGGAATTTTGGCGACCACGAAATTATCACCATTGTATGGTTAACAACCGGGATTGTACTCGCGGTAAAAAAGATAGAAGAGGATAATAATGCAGCTGCTGAATAATAAAGAAAAGTAATGCCAAGATATTGGCTGCAAAAATAGCAATAGTGCAGCTATTTTTACCTGAACATATCAGTCCTGCAGATTGCAGGGAAGATACGTTATATTGAATTGAACTGTTAGATTTAGCATAACAATGCAAAATGCAATTATTTGGTATGTTGGCATTTCACAAATTTCAATATAAATAAAAAATTACCGGAAAGGTTATTTATTATCATCTAAATCTTTGATGATAGCACCGGCAATTTTTTCAAGTGCTTCTTCTGAATTATAGTAATTGCTTTTTATACGACTTTTTATTTGTTCAAGGTCTTTGCTCTGAACATTTTGTGAGTTAAGCATTTTTGCTTCCTGGGAAATTTCTATCCTATCAGCCGCTCGAACGGGTTGTTCAGATTCTTTGGATACTTCATTTCCTTTTTTTGGTTTAATTTGCTCATAGTCTTTTATGAACAGTGGATTTGTGTTGGATGAATCTATTTTCATTTTATTTTAAATATTGGTTTAATCGTTTTTTGTTGTTTATATCGGCAAGAGCCAAGTTAATCTCTGCCATTGTATTCCTGAAAACCGTAACTACATTATCGAATCTTTCAAAAATTAGTTTAGCTTCTTTCTCAAATTCCGGCAGATACTTATCTAATTCAGTATCAGAATATACAGATACTAAACGTTTTTTTTCAATTTCTATTTCAGAAGCCAGCTTAACAATCAACGGAGTGAGTTCTTCACCTGTCTCGGGAGTAAGCTCGTTCAGCAATTTTTTAATAGCTTGAAAACGTAACCGTTGGCTGGCGATATCTTCAATTAGTTTGCTCATTTATGCTCCAAAAGCGGAGAATGATTGCTGAGCAACGAGCAAAGCAGATAATTGCTGCTGCAACCTGTTATATTGATCGCGCAGAACAGAAGCACTCTTGTCAATCCTCGTCTGCGTAGAGGTTACTTTATCGCTCATATACTTAATGTTAGTATCAAGGCTGGATTTTATTCTTGAAATAGCTCCATCGGCACCGGTATAGTTTGTCACGCTGGAATATAACTGAGTTGCCACTCCGTTTGTTGAACTGAACAAAGCTGCCACCTGGCTTGGTTTATTGGTAATGGCATCCGTTAGTTTGGTGTCATCCGAAACAGTAAGTCCTGAAAGCGGGTCAAATGTTATTCCTACTTGAGAGAGATAGCTTAAGTTTCCTTGCGGAATTCCTGAAATTTTTCCCATCCCTACTGTAGTTAACTTGCTTAATAAAGAAGAAGCAGTGGGATCGCCTACAAATAAGCCGCGTCCCGTCAAATCGGTCATTGACCTGTTCTTAATAGCTGTATATGTTGAGTTATACTTTGTTAAAAAATCTTTTATCTTTGTTTTAACCGAAGTGGCATCAGTCTGAACATTAACAGCTATATCAGAATCGGTGCTTGTCATTACTGACTTTAGGTTGAATGTAACACCGTTAGCAAGTGTATCAAGAGTATTCGAGTTTGATTGAATGTTGATACCGTTAAAAAGGACTTTAGCGTTTAGCTCATTCGCGGTTGAAGAAGTAACATTATAAATGAAACCGGCATTAATGTCATCCGGATTTTTTGTTCGCGCTGTAAGTAATCCTGATGTTAGCCCAACAAAATTTAATGCAGAACCGGAAGTATCGCTCATTTGCAGGCGATTATCATATCCGCTATCAACTGAGGTGAAAGATATTTTTGAATTTCCCGAAGAAGGGGAAAAAACGGCAGTGGAAACTATTCCGCCCGCGGCTTTGAGTTTTGTAACATCCGTGTTCAGGTGTGATGCATCCAGCAGAGTACCCGTGTCGGTTGTATTTTTATTAGTCATAGTAATATACTGAGAAGTGGATGCAACGGAAACACGAAGGCTGACATTACTGCCATCAACAATTTTCTCGGCAGTTACTCCGGAAACTTGATTATTAATCTTTGTTGCTATATCATCAATTACCTCGGCATAAGTTTTTCCGCCGGTGAAATCATAAGCAATAGAATTTTCAGTTCCGTTTAAATCGAGAGTGAAAGCACCCGTTCCGGAATATATTGAGGAAGCATTAACCGAACCAGTGTTTAATACCGCTTTAGATTGATTAATTGCATCAGACATTTTTTGCATAACGGTCTGATTTGTTTCAGTGCCTGTGAGAACGACATCCACAGAACCGTGGTAGGTGCCATTCTGAAATGAGAGCGAGTGGGTACCTGCCATATTGGTTACTGCACCAGCAGAAGTCATATTATTAGAAACAGCAATATCGTTTTTTGCCAACTGACTTACGCGCATATTGTAAGCCGCGGTACTCGCGTCTTTCGTAGCTACTGCCGTGATAAAAGAAGCATTCGAAGAAGATGTTGTTTTAGCAGCTAAATAAGTGTCAGATGATGAGGCACGTAAATCGTAAGCAATTGATTTTAAAGCAAGCAATTTAGTATTTAAATCAGTCCATACGGAATTCTTCGATTGATAGGTTGAGATTTTATCGTTTAAGGGCGTAATTCTTTTCTTGACTTCGTTATCAGAATAGTTTTGAACGAGAGACGCAATACCTGTAGTGGTTAGATAATCGTAAGCCATTGGGATTATTATTTTTTCATTTTAAAAATTGTAAGCCAAGAGTCGCGCAAATCGGATAGAATAGTATGGACGACATCATAGTTTTGTTTACGCATTTGGTCTTGGCAGAATTGATAGAGCCGCATCAATCCCAGAGAGATTTCGCGTGCCTTTTCGTCTTCGAAGCTAAGCGAGTTAATCAACTCGTCTATAGCGCGATTAGTTTTAACCATATCGCGGAGCTGGCAATTTGTGATTGCAAAATCATAGATTTTGATAAGAAGTTTTTGCGGAGATGCCTCGAGAATCTCTTTCACTAAATAGGGATTGAGCTGAGTGGTCTGGTTTTTGCTAAACGATGTTGTGTTCATTCTATTCACTTTATAAATACTATATTAATTTAAAATAAACCGGTGTTCTTTAAAGGTTCCCTCTCGTATTGCTACGAGAGGGATCCAAGGATTGATAAGCCGGTATTATCTAAACAATGAGAGAACGGCGTTAGGAGCCGAGTTCAACTGAGAAACCATAGCAGTCGCGGCTTGGCCGAGAATGCTTCCACGTGTGGCACTCAATTGTTCCATTGCCATATCGGCATCAAAGAGACGACTGTAACTCGATTGGGCATTAGAGATAGACGTGTTTAGAGTGTCTTCCTTAATGTCTAACCGTTGAGAAAAGTTACCGATCTTTCCTAAAGCCGCGGTGACTTCACTTTTCAGTGTTGACAAGTTGGCTTGCAAGGTTGTCATATTAGCAGAACTAGTGACTTGTGCGGCAGTAACGCTAGAAAAAGCACTTACCGATGCATTAAATCCAGTAGCAGAACCTGACAGAATGCTTTGCGCGAAATCGAGGCTGATCTTATCCGTGAAAGCGTTGCCTACTTGGAAAGAGAATCCTGATTTTGCGTCACCGGAGCCTGTTAACAAAGTCGTGTTATTGAACTTTGTGTTGCCCATTACCGAACTAATTTCAGTTGCCAAAGATTGGATGTCAGAAGCCAATGCAGAACGATCTGCTGTTGGGTTAGTTGAATCCGAAAGCTTTCCTTCAATCTTGATCAAGAGATCATTGACTGAAAGCAATGAACCTTCAGCCGTTGAAAGCAAGTTTTTTGCACCTGAAACGTTACCTTGCGCAGCTTTCATAACGGCAATCTTTCCTTCGAGCGACTTGCCGATGTTGAAACCTGAAGTATCATCTGCTACTGAATTGATTCGTTTGCCTGAAGCAAGCTTCAATTGGGCAGTGGCAGTCTCTTTGTTGACTTTTGCTAATGCATTATATGCGCTTAGCGCATCAACGTTTGTGTTAATCCTGAATCCCATAATAAACCTCCGTGTATTTGGGTTGGTTAAAGAATCACCCGACCGGTATCCATACCTATCGGGGGAGCACTTTCAATTATTTTAATGCTTCCACTTAACACTATCGAAACTATTTTATAAAAGTTTAGGGCAAAATTTACTGCCCTTGTTTTATGTGATTTTGAGATAAAAACGTGATTATTAGCTAATGGCGGGTTATTTGACGCGGGGCTGTCAAGTCTGATTTTGAAAAAAAATCTAAAAAAAGTCCCCCTCATACTGCTATGAGAGGGACTGATTGATTGAATGAGTTATTATTTATCTGAATAATGAGAGAACGGCATTCGGAGCCGAGTTCAACTGAGAAACCATAGCGGTAGCGGCTTGGCCGAGAATACTTCCGCGTGTAGCACTCAATTGTTCCATCGCCATATCAGCGTCAAAGAGACGACTGTAACTTGATTGTGCATTTGAGATAGATGTATTTAAGGTATCTTCTTTAATGTCTAACCGTTGAGAGAAGTTACCAATCTTACCTAAAGCACTGGTGACTTCACTTTTCAGTGTTGCCAAGTTTGCCTGCAATGTTGTCATATTTGCAGCACTGGTAACATTTGCTGCACCAACATTCATAAAGGCACCAACCGAAGTGTTGAAACCGCCTGAAGAACCGGAAAGAATACTCTGCGCGAAATCGAGGCTGATCTTATCCGTGAAGGCGTTGCCGACTTGGAACGAGAAGCCTGATTTTGCATCTCCGGAACCTGTTAACAAAGTCGTGTTATTGAACTTTGTTGTATTCATAACTGACTGAATTTCAGTTGCTAAAGAGCTGATGTCAGATGCCAAAGCGGAGCGATCCGCTGTTGGATTTGTAGAATCAGAGAGTTTCCCTTCAATTTTAATCAAGAGATCGTTAACGGAAAGTAAAGAACCTTCAGCCGTCGAAAGTAAGTTTTTCGCGCCTGAAACGTTTCCTTGAGCAGCTTTCATTACAGCAATTTTTCCTTCGAGTGACTTGCCGATATTAAAGCCTGATGTGTCGTCTGCTACCGAGTTAATTCTTTTGCCTGAAGCAAGTTTCAATTGTGCAGTTGCAGTTTCTTTGTTGACTTTTGCTAATGCATTATATGCGCTTAACGCGTCAACGTTGGTGTTAATCCTGAAACCCATGATAAACCTCCGTGTATTTAGGGTTGTTGTGGAAATTCCGACCGGTATCCTTACCTTGTCGGGGGAAGTATATTCATTAATTTAATGCTTCCACCTAACACTATCGAAACTATTTGAAAAAAGTTTAGGGGTAAATTCCGCCCTATGCTTTAAATCCATCTTTAGAAGAGAAGGTTCAATTGGCAAAGGCACTAAGTATTTGTTGGTGATTTGATGATTTTCCGGTATATGGCCGAATTGGCCGCTAATTGGCCGATGCTTACTCGTCGTTACCGCGAATGGTATAAATCACCGATTAATCGTTCAACGCGACGATGCTAAGACTATTTTTAGGAGATGTAAAAGTTATTCGCGGGCATCACTTAGAACAAATTATCGCGGTGGTTTCGGAGTTTCCTAAATCCTTGGAATCAGTGCAATCCTTTGTTAAAACTCGGAAATTATCTGAATGACGTATCGACTAATTAACCACTAACAATTAACCATTATCTTCTCGGTTTTCTTCAACAGATTCGCAAAAGAAACGCCAATATACTTCTTTTATCACGTAGTTCGGTATCTCGAACGATAACACGAAATCCAAAGGCTCTTTAATGGTAAGCAAACCATTGTAATAAAGCAGCGAAATAAAATCCTCCACCGTGAAATTTCTTTCAAAACTGTAAATTCGCGTCAATTGAGTGTTATATGTTCCGGTTTTCAATATGGTCTTTACCGCCTCCAAGTTTTGGTCGCGGTCTTGGATACCAATAAAATTATTGATCTTGGAAAAATCGCTCTCGACATTCGTATCGACAATATCGCGCGGGTACGCGAGTGTTCCGGGATTAATTTTGGAAATAAACCTAAGCAGCATCGCCGGATTGTATATCTTTGTTTTCGCCCGGGCTGAGAATAAACTGCCGTTATACCAATCAGCGGCATCTTTCATAATCGTATCCGCGGCGGAATCCGTGATACCCGGGAAAAAATCGTAAACCATTTGTTTTACTTCAGCCGCGGTGAAACCCGCCATTTCATTGAATTTTGCCTCTCCTGAAATATCCGTAGCTATGTTAAATCCGCTCGACATAGAGTCTAACGATATCGGCAACACTCCCGTACCTAAAAACTTGCTTACTGTTCCTTGTCCCGTAAGGTGTTTAATCACTTCATAAAACGTCCTGACAAACGCGTTTTTTGATACTATATCGGCTAAAGAAGTAAAATGGTAAGACAGTGTATCATTCGTGAAACTATCGTACTCATCGATTAGAATCATTATATTATGCTTCAGCTTGTGTTGGATATATGTGGTATAATCGGCCAACGTGAAAGAAGGATAAGTGTTTTTGCATATCTTGCCGAATTCTTCTTGATCAAGAAATTTGTACTGATTGTTAAAGGCGATTAATCCTTTTAGAACCGCATCGTTGAAATCCGCCATAATGTTTTCGAGTGCGGAAGCGTTAAGTTCCGAGAAATCGAAGTTCATAACATAATAGCTGTTACGGGTATCTGTCGGATTTTTACCGGCGTATAGTCCTCCGAACAACGAATCGAATTCGTCCTTGTATTGAATGCCGTAATAATAATTAAGCGTTGAGAGCAACAAGGATTTTCCGAACCCGCTCGGACGAAGAAAAAACAAGAAGCTATATCTGCCCCCCTCCATTTCCTCAATGAATCGAGTTTTATCAACATAGTACATTTTTTGCTGAATCAAACTTCTGAAATCGGAAGTGCCGTAAGGTATATCTTTTTGTGTTTTCATTATCTTACCGAAACTTTATTTTAAATATTTGAAATATAGTGAATTGGGGAACAATTGTT
>CAIYTF010000177.1 GCA_903929035.1 uncultured Ignavibacteriales bacterium | reverse complement strand
TTCTATTCTTAAATATGATGAATACTTTTCAAAAATTAAAGCACCAAGTAAATTTGAAATGGTAGAATATGCTGATGTTAACTCTTGTGCATTGAATTTTACTAAATCTGTAGAAATTTACGATAAACTTTTAAGTGAAGAACCTGATTATGATGTTTCTGTATTAAAGGCAAAAGCTACTCTTTGGAGCGGCGATTCAGTTTCAGCATTGTCCCAATTTTTAACTTTAGTAAAGCAAGATACTTCAAATTTTGAGGCGAGGTTCTATTTGGCTGAAACGTATGAACACTTCAAGGAATATGATAAAGCAAAAGAGCTTTATGAGGGTCTTCTTGTGAATGAACAGGATACGAATAAGATTTCTCTCCTTAATAAACGAATTGGATGGATCCCTGTCGCGACTTCAAGCAATATTATCGCGAATTTCCCTATATTTACTCGAATAGCTCCGGTGGTTTCATATTACTCCGATAACCAAAATTTAAGTTATTTGAATGCCGGCGGTATGTTAGAATTGGGATTCACAACCTATCTGTCTCTCGGAATTTCATTCGGACGTGCTTTTCTAAAAGGTGTGTCGAACCAAATCATCAATAAATATTTCACTTCTTTTAAAGCTCATATCCTACTTTATCCGATAAAGAATTTCTTCATTTCTGTTGGAAATGGCAATTTGTCATATCAAGGATACGATAAACGTAAGATTGAAGAATGGATTGTAAAATATGAAAAGGAGAAGAAAATATCTTTGGGGCTGCGATTTGAAAAAACAGATGCCGTAATGGTTTTATATTCAGTTCCATTAGTTGATAACAGATATAAAATTAATCTATATAGATTGGACGGATGGTATTATTTTAGTCCAATAACAAAGATAGACGGACATTTTTCATACTTTACCCTTTCAGATGGTAATGCAGCAAATGATTTTCAATTGCGATTTGGGCGTAAATTTACGAATGAAGTTGTTGCAGGATACGAATATTATTATACGAACTATTCCGGTAAAAGGCAATACTATTCACCTCAAAATTTTGTATCGCATTCCATTTGGGGCGAGTATGAATATCTATATGATGACAATACAACTTTTACTTTTGGGGGCAAGCTGGGTTATGTGCCGGATAATGATGTAATTATCAGGGAAGTATCCGCTCAAGCTTTGTATAAACTCTCTAATTATTTGGTTGCAAGTGCTAAATTGAACTTAGGTCAGTCTTATCGTGTTGATTCAGAGTATCAATATTTCTCAGGCTTTGCATCAATATATTGGAGTTTCTACTAAGGGTTCGTTCAGAAATAACATTAACACTTTCTCACGCGAAGATGGCGAAAGTTATATTTAGAAGATGCAAAGGTTATTTGTGGGCAAACACTTAATGGAGCATTTATCACGTGAAGATACGAAAACTGCAAATATTTTGAGTGAAAACCAAATTAAATTTGCCGGTGTTTATCGATTTAAATAAGTTATTTCTTATTTTACACTTTTGTTTTTGATAGTTGCAATTTTAATAATTATGGTGATTTGAAAGTGTTCGTGATATGAATAAATTCTTTATAAAGTCTTCTGCTGGCATTATTTTCGTATATTTCTTTTGTTTGTCATTTAATATTTTTGCCGGTGAAGAAAGTAATTATAATAATCCCGCTAAATTTGAGAACATCTGGCTATCCTCTTATCTTTCAATAACATCACCACTTGAGAGGGATATTCTATCCTTTTCCGGATATTATGTTGAACAAGGGAAAAAAATACCTATTCGCGGCAATGTTGGACAGTTGAAAAGTTTCTTCGTGGGTTTGAGTAATGCAAAAGTGGAAAAGGTTAGAGTTGCCCACTGGGGAGATTCTATTATTCTTGGTGATATTATATCGGAAGGACTGCGCGATAATCTCCAAAAACAATTTGGCGGAAATGGTACAGGCTTAGTAAATATAAATTGTGAAGACTTTGGTATGAGGCTTTCAACCTCGGTTTCATTCTCGCAGGATTGGAAAGGGGGATCGTTAATTGAAAACAGGGATAAACTTCCTCT
>CAIYTF010000176.1 GCA_903929035.1 uncultured Ignavibacteriales bacterium | reverse complement strand
GGCTGAACATTTTCAAATTATGGGAACAATGCAACTGCCAACAGGTGATTATCATCTAAGATAATTAATTCAATGCAGAAGTAGAAAAACGATATACGGCTATTCATTTAGAAAATCAGTCGATGGATAATTATGTCAAAATGAATACAACAATTATGCTTGGTGCTGCATTTGCTGCAATAAATCCCAAATTCCCTTCAAACAAATCTATCCATATTAACGCGGAATTAATTATCTTTGATTATTAACTCATAAAATTACATTACGGTTCTTATGGAATTAGAAACACTGCTTTCCCGAATTTCAGACAATACTTCTATCTTTGATACTTATGGTGCCTCTCACTTTCCTATTTATCAGAGCGGTACATTTGATCTTAAAAAGCAATCTGGCGAAAACAAATACGATTACTCCCGTTCCGGAAACCCGACTCGTTCAGTGCTGGAAGAAATATTCGCGAAGGCTGAAAGCGGCGTAAATTGCGTATGTACCAATACAGGTGTTGCCGCCATCGCGCTGTTATTTGAAACGGTTTTAAAAACCGGCGATAATGTTCTGACGGAGATAGATTTATATGGCGGAACAAACAGGATACTAAACATTATTTCGGAAAAATACGCCATAAGCTCTTCGCGGGTAGATTTGACAAATTTCGAGGAAGTCGAAACCCTGCTTAAAATGGGTTCTTATAAATTAGTGTTTTGCGAGTCGCCCACTAATCCCGGTATGAAAATGGTGGATATTATGGAATTGTCCAACCTGTGCAAAAAATATTCGGTTTTATTGGCTGTTGATAACAGCCTTGCCACATTTGCATCGCAAAAGCCGTTAGAATTAGGCGCGGATTTTTCGGTATTTTCAGCTACTAAATTTATTTCGGGACACGGGGCAACAATATCAGGGGCAGTGATAAACAAAGACAGCAGATGGACAGAACAGCTGCGATACTTGGCTAACGCGGAAGGACGGACACAATCGCCATTCGAGGTTTTTTTGCTTACTCTCGGATTGCCCACGTTGGTTGTTCGAATGAAGCAGCAAGAGGCTACGGCTTTATCGATAGCCGGATATTTATCGAGTTCGGATAAGGTAAAAAAAGTGTCTTTCCCGTTTTTGCCGGACCATCCGCGATATGACCTTGCCAAACGGCAAATGAAAATTTGCCCCGCTGTTATGACCATTGATTTATATTCCGAAGCCCACGCGGAGCAGTTCATTCAAAGGTTGAAGTTATTCGGCGAGAAAGCTTCTTTTGGAAACTACGATTCACGTGCAGAACAGCCTTCCAAAATAAGTCACGCGTCCTATACAGAAGAACAATTGCGCGTTGTTGGCATAACAAAATCAACGGTCAGGCTTTCGATAGGCTTGGAAAGTTTAAGCGATTTACTCGCGGATATTCAAAGAGTTTTGGATTCGCTCGTATGAAAAATTTTTCGCTTTCGCATATCCCTTGCGGAACATCGATTCCCCCGGACAATCCTCACGCGATATCGGTTTCCTTGCCTGCATTCTCGGATGTAATAGGATATGAAGAAAAAACTCCGCTAATATTAGACAAGCTAAATTCAGCATATCCTCGTTTCAGAATGAACAAACTTAACGCGCGTGCGGCAAGCCATATAAAGGAAATATTCGATATTGGTGATAAAATTGTTTTACCAATTTCATCACCTGATGTTCTTGAATTTATGAAACTAAGCGGTTCCAAGGAGGTTCAGCTAATATCATCGGCAGGTTATCATACATTAGCTTTTTCCCCGGAATATTCCGGTATGAAAGATATTATTTCTTTTTTACAGCATACCGGTATGATTCCATCTTCGCGAAAATCGGAAGACTATCTATTCTCCGCGGGGGAAATATCAAACACGTTTAGCGAGAAAAAAGAATCTCCCGAACAATCAATAAATATTATCAATTCAATATTACTAAATGCTTATGGCACAATGGCTTCGCCGACCTTGCATTTAACAACCACGGGAATGAACGCTGTTTTCAGTGTCTTTGAAGCACTAAATAAGAAACTTCATAACCCCGGGAATCACTTTGTTCAACTTGGTTGGCTATATTTAGACACGATGGAGATACTAAACAAATTCGGCAAAAATTCTGTCAGTTTTTTTAACTGTACTGATACAGAAGGATTTATTTCATACATCCGGCAGAATCATAAAAAAATGACAGCTGTTTTTACCGAAGTTCCAACGAATCCATTAGTTCAAATAATCGATCTTCCACGCGTATCAGCGGAATTGAAAAAATATAATATACCGCTCATTATTGACTCGAGTATGGGCACTGCTTATAATTACAATTTATTGGAATATTCTGATATTGTTATAGAAAGTCTTACAAAATTCGCATCGGGAGGGGCTGATTTGATGATGGGAGCGATTATATACAATAATAAAAGTGAAATTGCGCTTTCACTGCAAGCTGATGTTGAGAAATATATTCAGCATCCATATCATAAGGATGTGGAAAGATTAGCCCGCGGTATTCACGAATATGAAACCAGAGTTACAAATTCGGGCGAACGAACGCGAGAACTTGCAGAGTATTTGAACAAAAGCAAAATTGTTTCAAGAGTGTTTTGGTCAAACGGCGAATATTCAAAAGAAAATGAAGCACGAGTTAAACGAAATGAAAAGTCAGTATCAGCAGTCATTTCCATTATTTTTGATAAACCGTTAAAATTCTATTATGACCGAATCAGACTTCCGAAAGGTCCCAGTTTTGGAACTGAATTTACACTTGCAATGCCTTACGTGTATCTGGCACACTATGACTTAACTAAAACTGAAAGCGGTCGGGCGACTCTGTCTTCCATCGGATTAGACTCGGAAATGCTAAGAATATCTGTTGGTACTGAACCAATCAACGATTTGATTCGGGTGTTTGAAGATTTGATATAGTTCAAATTTCATAAGATACAGTCAATATTCATAACTTGCTTTTAACTCAAGGCTGTATTTATTCTTACTGATTGTACGAGTTTGTGTAATGCTGGCGAGTTTGCATCCGATATGTAAATTGCCGGCAGGTTCATAAAGAAACGTGAGACTGTTCCGCGTTCCATCATAATAAAGGGGAGTGTATGAACTTGATCCGGGTAATTCAGGCTCATAGAAACCAAGAGCTCCCGAATAGTCGTCCGTGTGAAATCCCGTGAAAGAAAGTTTCATTTGAATATTTTGCCGGATTCTTATACTGCAATCGAATTGTCCCCCTAAACCTTTTGAACGCGAAAAATTTTCAAGCGACTCATCTCGATATAGTATGGTCATTTTACTTGAAATATTTTTAGATATTTTCATTAATAATTCCGCGTTGCCGATTTTGCTTTCTTTTGAAAGTATAATGTGCCCTGTTGAGTTATTTTTCGGCACTTGTTTGGTTATTTGCCGCAGTAAAAATTTGGCTTTATATCTATCTGAAAAATCTTTTTCCAATTTAAACGAGAGAGCATTACCTGTTAAAAAAGAAATGTTCGCGGCAATGTCGGAATATGTGAATTGATCGAAATAGCTATAGAAAGTGAAAGAATTTATGCTTGTTTTCAGGGCAAATGAATTTCCTGCTTCGAAATCATTGTATGCACTCACCCCTTGCCGTTTTGAATAAGGCTGATTTGAGTATGATGGGAAATTCCTTAATCCATAAGTTATAAAGACTCCTTTAGCTGGTAAATAAAAGATATTGAGGCGGTATGGGACAGTCTTTTCTGACTGAGCAATTTCACCTGTCACTGAAAATTTTTCAAATTGCAGGAGACCGGAAACAGAATATTCGAGGAAATATTTCGAGTCTTCGCGATTTAATCTTACGGGTTCATTATAGCTTTTGTAATTGAGCAAACCGCTAAAACTAAAGTTACGATTGAAATAGTGATTTATAATAATACCGGCATTTACCTCGTCTATGCTGCCGGTTCTTTCCGTGAAAAGGTCCGCGTAGGGTGATTTTAATTGATATGGCGATATTGTATTAATGCCTGATGAATCTCTCGCGGATTGCAATGTTCGTTTTGCAGCAAATGGTATTAGCGCGGTATATGGAGTCAGGTTATAAATCGCGGAAAATCCACGCGTAGAAAGCGAGGAAGACAAGTTAATGTTTGATTCCAATATTCCCGCTGAATTAGCGTGCGAAAAGATATTTGTCTGCATATTATTTTGAAAATATTTTCCGTAGAGCAGATTGTTTCCAAATGATATTCTGAAATCACCAATAATTATCTTTTCAAAAGACCCGATGTTATTGAAAGTAATAAAGAATGAGAAGTATTCTCGCGTGCTGTGATTTGAAAATTTGTTCATTACAAACCCGAAATTGGTATTCCCTGAATTTTCTCCGCGCAATTTCACGGAAACGAGATTATCTATCGTATTGGAAGTATCCACATAAAAGTTGCTTACGTGCCTTATATCGATTTTCAATTTGAAGCGATCGAGAGGAATAAATCCATTCGGCAGCAGGGACGAGTTCACCGCATCGGGTGCAGAAGATGTTATGAACAAGGTGTATTTTTTGAATAATGAAGTATCGGCTTCAAAAATATTCCGGATAGACGACTTGCCATTCTTTGCTGTATCTAAATTTATTATCGACAAGGACAAGGCTTCCAATTGAGAAATTGACGGAATAAGCGATATTATATTCGGATTATTGGAACGGATATCAATTGGGTGGTCAAGAAAATACCGTAGATAATCTTCGCTTTCAATAGGTTGATCGCTTTCAGGAATATCAAAAAAGAGCGAATTGAGCTGTCCATTTTCGGGAATGGGCTGCATATAAAGAAATGAGAAAGGGCTTATCATAATAAAACCGAGCGCGAATAAAAGACGAAATATCATCTTTCTGATGATGCAGATGACAGGATGGCAGAGAGACCAAACACGTACGTGACACCGAGAATTTGATGTTTGTTCATCGCGAATTGTGTTTTGTAGTTGTTATATTTAATATTTAACCCTGCCGCTATCAAAGCGGGTTCAGTTTTATAGCTTGCCATCAAGTCGAAATATTCTGTTAGCCCGATGACAACACCCGAATTAAATGAGGCAGCGAAATTTGTTTCTTTTTCAAACGCGAAATTTATTCTTCCGCTGTTGTCAAAGTTATAACTTGCACCTACAAAAAAAGAAGAAGGGAGCTTTTCTTTTATTTTGCCTAATCTGTTTCCCGCGATATTGTGTGCAGAAAAAGCGAGTGTGATATTTTTTTCGATTGGAAATATAAACCCGATATTGGCAAGCAAACTCCAAGCTGAACCATAATTCCGGATATTGAGAGTATATAAATTGAAACTTATCCCCGCGGAAATGGAATCCAATATTGTCCTTCCGAATATTGCCTGAATCTGCAGCTCGTTGTATAATTCAAATCCATAGTGCTGCATTGCTATTCCGAAAGAACCGAATGAGGAAGGAATGTTTGCTGCAGTGCTTATTGTCCGCAGTTCAGTTAAACCAAATGGGGCAGGGTTTACACAGACTTCGGCATTTATACCTTGCAGCAAATTGATTGATGCAGGATTGAGAGTCGCGCAAAGCACCGATTCCGGTGTAGAAATTTCAGAATTGGACAATGCAATCTGACGCACTCCGGCATAAGGCTGCGGAAATGCAACATAAAACAATAATATAAAAAGAGCGGGTATAAATTTTTTCACATAAATAAAGGAATTAAATATCGTATATTATTAAACCAATATGTTAAAAATTCGAAGAATAAGAGTAATGTTTAGGCAAATTATTTTATCCGCGCTTCTTTTGTGCTTTTGCGCTTCTTTTACGTACGCGCAGGAACTCAATGCAACCGTCACCGCTAGTTTTCCAAATTTACCTGTTTTGAATAAGGAGAGCCTTGTCCGCTTCGCGGCTGACCTGCAGACTTATCTTAATTCAACTAAATATACAGGCGGGGAATGGCGCGATAAAATAAATTGCAATTTTAATATTTTTATCTCTACCGCATCTGATGAAGTTACTTATTCAGGGCAGATTGTTGTAACCAGCCAGCGAAAAATTTATAAAAGTTTTGAATTTTCTCCTATGCTAAGGGTTTCTGATAATAACTGGAATTTTACTTATGAGAAAAAGCAAGCATTCTATAATAACCCTCAGGAGTTTAATCCATTGACCAGCCTCTTAGATTATTACGCGTTGATTATTATTGGCTTGGAATACGATTCTTGGCAGAAAATGGGCGGCACACCGCTTTTTACAAAAGCATTTGATATAGTTAATCTCGCGCAAAACTCGTCTTTCAGTACCGGATGGTCAACAACTTCAGGTAACTTTAATCGCAAGGATTTTGTAGATGATTTGTTATCAGAGAAGTTCAGAGTTGCCCGTGAAGCATACTCCGATTATCATTATGCCATTGATATGTATGCTCAAAAGAATAATGTTCCTGCAAAAAAAGATATATACGTGCAGAAAGCTCAGGAAAAATTAATAGCATTTATTAAAACCATAGAATCGTTAAAATCTAATGTTGATGTCCGCAGCCTGTATCTGAAAGTTTTTTTTGATGCTAAACACGGCGAAATTATTGATCGTCTTTTTGGGGTGAAAGATAAAGAAATATACAAAACGCTTAAATATCTGGATCCTCCGCATACTGCAAAATATGACGATGCAATGAGGAATTAGCAAAGCAAATTATTTCTAAATTATCAATCCGGCTGAAAAAGCGGCTTAGAAAATCATTGCAATCACAAAATTCAAAGTTTGGATAATAAATTTTTGTATGATTTTTATTGAGTTTGTGAAAACCATCTCGACATTTATCGCGGAGCAATTCGACTGAATTGTCCAAATCATATTCCCCTTTCTTTCAAATTCTTCCAATCCAACGCATTTTCTAAACATAATATCTTGGCACGCCGATTGACTAACTATATGCAGAACACTTAAAGTTCTATAAAACATAATCAATAACAAAACTCTTAGGAGACAAAATGAAACGCTTCAAAAATTTAACACTCGCGCTATCCTTAGTGTTCGCGCTCGGTATTCTTTTCACAAACGCAACTTACGCGCAACAGAAAGGAACCGGTACACCCAAAGGTCAAGGACAATATTTTGTTGATCAAAACGGTGACGGAATTTGCGACAATTTAGGAACCTGCACCGGTCAAAAAGTTGGCAATGCACAAAAGGCTAACTCAAATGGAAATCAGAATGGAACCGGTCTCAAAGGCGCGGGCAATGGTACCGGAGTTTGTAACGGCACAGGTAACGGCACCGGTGTCTGTGACGGGACAGGACCTAAAGGCAGCGGTTTACGCGGCGGGAAAAAATAATTGAATTCATAGCAAGCGGAGATATTCTCTCCGCTCGCGTTTTTTATCAACTTAAAAATTAACGTGTAAATAGGAGTTCCAAATGGAAAAAAGAATTTTAGCACTCGTGATATTTATTTCACTTGCAGTTTTTAATCAAAAGACTTTTGCCCAACTTGAGGTTAAAACTATTCTATCCTCAATGTATGACGACAACGTGAATAATAATTTATTGAAGTTAAATAGCAATATATCCAGCCTCAATCTTATGGCCGGATATAAATGGGAAAACGACAATGCGGGACTCCGGCTTTTTTATGATGGTTCGTTTAGTTACTATGCTTCAATGCTCGAACGATCTTACCACTTTCACTCGGCAAATATGGAATACACGCGTCTTTTTGGCGAAGAGAATCAAAATATTTTCAACGCGGGCGGCTCTTATGGAACAGGCATTAATCGAGAAGAGTACTCGATATTCAATCACGATTTATATTCCGCGTATGTGAATTACAAGTATTTCCCTGCTAATTGGTTCATCAATAAATTTGGTTACTCGTTTAGGTCTATGAATTTTTCCACTCTTAGCGACCTCAGTTACACTGAGCACGTGCTATTTGTTCATACAGCATTCGCGATTACGGAAGCAACAACTTTAATTTTTCAAACCGATTTGGGATCAAAATTTTATTCTTCATCAATCGTGAGTAATAACGATGGGTTTATGCCAAAAGGAAAGAACTCACTAATGCCGGCTGTTTCTCAATTAACTGAAACAATAAAAGTTGGTCAGAAAATCAATGATGTGACCGGATTGAGCCTTACCTCAAAATATCAATGGAATATCCGCAAGGAGGCGAGATATTTGAGTTCTGATTACGGATTGATTTCAGACGATGAACTGTTCGATGATCATTATGGAAATGAAGGGCTGCATACCAACATTATGCTTACCCGTATAATCTCCGAATCTGTAACCGCGAAATTAACAATGGGCATTCAAAACAAATTATACTCAACGCTTCCCGCTTATGATTTGATTGGGAATATGATCGCGGACCAACGCGTGGACAAAAAATCCTATCTCAACTTCCAAATTCAGAAGAATTTTGAAACTTTGGGATTCTCTGTTAAAGCAGCGGCAGATATTATCTACAACAAATCAAACGATTCATTTTACAATTATCATAATAACGCGTTTATGCTTGAGGTTGAAGTTCCGTTGTTATTTTAGTATAGATTTTTTTAATTGCTCAAAAAATCTTCTTAATCCGTGATTCAGACAGTTTTCGAAGTTTAAACTCGTTTAGGGCTTGTTAAGAAATAACCTTTACATCTTCTTTAGGAAACCCAATTAAGTTGGTAAATAGGGTATCCGGCTACAACAGTCTTTCCGCTGCTATCTTCCCGCTCAAAATTGCTCCTTCTATTGTTGCAGGCAGCCCTGTGTTTGTCCAATCACCTGCCAAATAAACGTTGCCCAGGCTGCACTGCATAATTTTTTTTCGTTTTGATTCAGTTTCGATATCCGGAACAAAAGTTGCACGTTTTTCTTTTACCATCCGATACGCGATAATATCATCCTCCGATATGCCGAAATATTTTTTTAACTCACCTTTAAACAAAGGGAGTAACTCGTTCTGAGATTTTCCTATCCACGCTGTCGCGGCACTTGTTACGGTGCTTATGTGACTACCGTGATTAAAAACCCATTCTATCGGCGATGCTAATAGCGCGTAGTATTTCTCTTTCAAAGGATTGTGTTTTAATTCAAAATGGAAAGAGATTATTGGAGAATAATCGAAATCATTTTCTGGCAACGTTATGAACGAAAAAATTCCTTCTATTTTCCGTAACGCGAAGAGCGGTATCGCGAATATAACAGCATCAAAAATTTCTGTATGCCCTTTACAGTTGGTTAGTATCAGCGTTGCATTGTTTTCCTCAATCGCTAATATCCGCTCGTTAAACCGAACCGAACCTCCTCTTGTTCCCAAATATTCTATCGC
This sequence comes from uncultured Ignavibacteriales bacterium, assembly GCA_903929035.1. Taxonomy (GTDB): domain Bacteria; phylum Bacteroidota; class Ignavibacteria; order Ignavibacteriales; family Ignavibacteriaceae; genus CAIYTF01. Next base: position 2,952 of record CAIYTF010000176.1, on the reverse strand, counting down.
GGGGTTAATCAACACATCAGATAGGTCTGTTTTCGGCACTACCATTGTCGAAGAAAAACTATCAGTAAAAAAAATCTCGCGAAGCACTTTCTCAAACAATCGTGCTGAGCCAATTTCCGGCTTAGTGTTTAGAATTCCGACCACAAGTATGTTCCATAACGCGCTGCAAATTTGAGGTGTCTGGTCAAACCGCTCCAACCATTCCGCAGCTGATTCGTTGACCCACGAGAGCGGTCTATTTGAAAACTTCATTGCCATTAGGAAACCAATTAACTTCCATTTGGAAATAATATCAAGTCCTCTATATGAAAGCATTGCCCATAAAAGATTCAGAGGATAAGGTAGTGCAGGTGCCTGCAAAAGTGTTATTTCATCGGCGTACGCGATAAACGGGATTGACAAATTTTCCTGAAACAGCAGTTTATCCATAGAACCGATTTGCCTGCAGTATGATATGGTTTCCCGATAACAGCCCATCATTATATGCTGCCCATTATCGATAGGTTTGGAAAAATTTTTATCGGTAAAAGAATAAACTCGTCCGCCTAATTTAGACAAAGATTCCAAAATGGTTATATGAAAACGCTGTCCGCTTTTATGTTGGGATTGTTTTGCAAGAGTAACTGCCGCGGAAAGACCGCTCACCCCGCCGCCGATTATCGCGACTCGTTTCATCAGTAAACTAAATTATACTTTGCCCACACACCCAGTGAGATGCCGACTTTTTCAAACTTGGAAACTTTTATATAATTTGAAAATACATCATATTTTTTTTGAATGATACGTTCAAGATTGCGGTAATAGATATGCTGCATAGCACGTGCAGCAAACAGAGAGGCTTTATCCTCAAGGTTTAATTGGCGGGTTGCTAAATCAAAATATTCTTTTGCGCGTTTTGCCTGAAACTCCATTAGTGCTATGAAATTACAGTTATAGCGCGAGCTAAACAAGTCTTCTTCAGTATATCCAAACATTGCCATTTCGTCAAGCGGCAAATATACGCGTCCTTTTTTTGCATCCTTGCTCACATCGCGGATAATATTTGTCAGCTGCAATGCCACTCCCAGGTTTTCAGCAAATAGCTGCGCTGATTGGTGTTTATATCCGAAAATTTCAATACACATAAGCCCAACCGTGGATGCGACTCTGTAGCAATATAAACGAAGCTCTTCAAAATTTGCAAATCGTTGATGAACAAGATCCATCTCCATTCCTTTGATAAGCTCGAAAAACAAATCAACAGGAATCTTATATTGGCTTACTGTAACCGCGAGTTTATTAAGCAGCTGGTATTGAGACTCATTTCGCAGTGCCTTTTCAAATTCAATACGCCATATAGTAAGAGCCTGTTCCTTAACCTCATTGGTGTCGGTTCCTTCATCAACAATATCATCGGTGCGGCGGCAAAAAGCATAGACAATATTCATTGCCTCCCGCTTTGCATCAGGCAAAAAATTAAACGCGTAAGTAAAACTGCTGTTACTCTGCTTTGTTATTTCAACTGCCGATTCTTCAATCATAAAATATTGAACGAACACCTAACTGTATTAAATTATATTTACTTAAAATTACTCTTTCACGAGTTACATTATAACTAATTTTTTTAATATTATCCAATATTTTTTTCCCTCCAAGCACAGTCCAAGCAATTTCATACCTTAGCGGCTTTGGAAGTCGTTTTATCAATCCCTCTCCTTCAAAAAACAGATTTTCCGTAAAATTACATAATATCTTCATCATATCCCGTAATTTCACGTTTGTTTCCTTATTCTTAAAGACGGACTCCTCGACTCCATAATTATTCATAAAATAGTTCGGAACGTAAATACGATTCTTATCTACATCAACCGAGACATCCTGCCAAAAATTTGTCAATTGCAATGCTGTGCAAATACAATCCGAAAGCTGCAAACTTTCATCATCGTGCAATCCGTATAATCCTAATATCAGCCTTCCCACGGGATTTGCAGACCTCGTGCAATAATCCAGTAATTCCTCCATAGAATCATATCTTTTTTTTACTATATCCTGCTTGAATGCCGAAATCAGTGCGAAAAAATTTTCAGGGTCAAGAGAATGTTTGTGAATAGTTTCCGCCAAAGCCGCATCTAAATCTGTTAAATAATTCCCGTGTATTCCATTTTGCAGCCGCTCGGCGAACCTGTCCAAATATTCAATACGCCGTGCAGCATCCGCGGTGCCTTCATCCGCTATATCGTCTGCTGTACGCGCAAACCAGTAAATAATTGCAACATCATCCCGCAGGTCTTTCTTGATAAACAAAGAAACCACCGGAAAATTTTCGTAATGAGCCGCCGCGATCCCGCGGGCTTCACGATAACCTGCTAAACTATTAGAAGTATTCAATATTACCTAAAATTAAGCGATAGATCGGTGAAAAAAAAGCCTTTTGGGAGTTTTAGAGTTGAAAAAACAGTACTTATGTATTGCAAAAAAAACAAAATCAAGAAATAACCCAAAAGGTGACACTGAACCGTACCCCAATTGGGGGACACAAAAATAAAGTAATTAAAGCTATAATACAAATTATATACGCCGCTCAGCACAACGAAGTGAAGCGAAACAAAGTCCACAGGGCCACAGACGAAATATTTTTCACTTGCCTGTTCCTTTCTCAAAATATACTTCCGCCGCTTTTTTATATCATAATGACTGATCAATCTCTCATTGTTGCAGATTAGTTTTCAAAATCCATAATATGGATCATCGGTTGTTTCATTTGGGAATAAATTGCAATTTTGATGTTGAACTATTATACAAACACTTATATGAAAAAAAAATAAAAGGAGTGGCTAAACTTTTAGAAAATAGTTACGATAATGTAATTGGAAGTAAAAATAATTGGTATTACTTCCACCCGGTCCAGGCAAGGATGCCTACCGGAATATTTTATCACTACCCTAAAATACACGGAGGTTTATTATGGGTTTC
>CAIYTF010000175.1 GCA_903929035.1 uncultured Ignavibacteriales bacterium | reverse complement strand
CTGAAACTGTTGTCGAACCGCGATCACGTTAAATTCGATGAGAAATACATCAAACTTCTGCTTGTCGCGTATATTTCTATGACCAAATCGTATTTTATCAAAAGCGAACCTGAAACAAACAAGAAATACCCCGATTTATTGTTCCTGCGGACAAACCATTTCCGCCCGAAATGTGAACACCTTTTCGAGTTGAAGTATATCAAAAAAGAAAACGCCGGCAAACTTGACGAAGTTATAACTGCCGGAATAGAACAAGTAAAAGGTTACTTGGCATTGGAGGAAATTAAAGCGATATCCAACCTGAAAGCTTGGCTAATAATCTTTACAGGGGATGTTTGCTCGGAGTGTCGCGAGATTGTTTTGTAGCCAAATGGAAAGATATACCTTACGGCATTTCCGATTTCAGAACTTTGATTCTGAAAAAGCATTTTGATAAATGCGTCCACTCAAATAAGCACCCCAAATAGCATTTTCGGATTCGATTTTGGCACAAAAACAAAACATTTTTTTCGTAAAACATACCTTTTTTGAGTGGACTCATTCATACCAAATCTTACTTTTGATTTTTTAGAAAAATGGCTAATAACTTTTTTGTCGCACATCTGTTTAGTATTCTTTACATCTTTTCCCCTGTTCTATGACTATACCCGCAAAGAGGTTATTTTTGTTGGTGCCAATGACTCGGCTCGCGGAGGAACGCGGCGATTAAGGTTCAGTATAATCCATTTCGCGTACTTGCATAACCCCGCAATTCATTATATTTCATATATTCTAAACAAAATTTCTGTACAACTATGAAAACCAAAAAAGATATACCTTACGGCACTTCCGATTTCAGAAGTTTGATGAATAAAACTAAATATGTGAAAGAGAATATGACATCGATAATTATTTCGGGAAAAGACAAGAAAGAGTTGGAAGCACTCGCGTTTCTTGCAAAGAAAATGGGAGTAAATGTTCGTCACATCACTACAGATGAGACTGAAGATATGCTTTTGGGAGGTGTTATGGAAAAAGTGAGAACGAATAAGAAAGTGAGCAAAAAGTTAGTGATGAAAAATCTGCTGCCATAATAATGGAAGTACAGTTTGACCGATCCTTTTATAAAAGCATAAAAGTAATCTCGGATGAAAGGGTAAAAAGGAAAATTGCAGATTTTATTTTAGCTTGTGAAAAAGCCGAAGCAGTATCACATTTAAAGAATATCAAAAAATTACAGGGATACAAAACTTTTTACCGACATCGTATCGGGGATTACCGTCTTGGGTTTGAGTTGGTTGATCCTGCCACAATTCTATTTATTGTAGCGTGTCATCGCAAAGATATATATCGATTATTTCCATAATATTATCGAGCCGACAGATTTTACAAAACTAAAAACATCCATCGACTATAAACTGCAGCTTAGTACAGATTCAAAGCAAAAGCGATTACTCGGATTTGCCCGACTATAAACACGTTGTTAAACTTAAAAATAAACTTGAAACTACCCGCTATTATAAAAGCTGCAAAAACAAGCATTTCATTACCTGAAAAAATTCGGAAACTGCTTTAAATTTATTCTTTCTTCTTTACCCACACTTTCGAAAATATCGCGTATAATACATTTTCCTTACAAGTGCATATCGGCTACTTGCATAACCCCGCGATTCATTATATTTCATTTTATTCAAAATAAAGTTTTGGTACAACTATGAAAACACAAAAAGATATTCCTTACGGCGTTTCGGATTTCAGAACTTTGATTCTGAAAAAGCATTTTGATAAATGAGTCCACTCAAATAAGCTCCCCAAATAGCTTTTTCGGATTAGATTTTGTCTCAAAAACAAAACATTTTTTTCGTAAAACATACCTTTTTTGAGTGGACTCATTCATACCAAATCTTTTATTGTATTTTTAAGGTTTTAATATACAATGTTTCCAATTATGGAAAAAACCCGTTGTAATTGGCAATTACTCGGAATAAGATGTTTGTTGACGGCACTAAACATTATACAGCCAGATTAATCATTGGTATATTTCTTAAAATTCTCGGCTTGTTCAAAAATTTCTTTGAATACTTCATCTTTTGGTACAGGCGGATAGCCATATTTTGCGAGGATTAAAATTAAATCCACTTGTAATTCCGCTTTGATGTCCTCGCGGTGCGACCAATCGGTATATTTAGCCTTGTCGTCCACAACCTTTCGCACGGCTTGCGCGAGAACAATCAGTTTGTCTTCTGGATATTTAAAGTTGTACTTTTTCGCGATATCCTTCAGAATATCATAAAAGGCTTTTTCTTCAAAATCAATTCCCAAGTCCGCAAACGAGTTGCGTTCTTTTTGTAAGTCTTTAAACAGGTTTGCAAACTGCTCGGCCACTTCGTTCAAAACATCGCTTTGCATCGCCTGAAATTCTTTTCTTTCATTGTAGAGATCAACCAGTTTTTTCATCTTTTTGGTGAAGTCAATGCCTTTAATTCTGTTTACCTTCTTAAATTCTTCAATAGACTGTGTCAATAGTTTTTGAAGCAGTTTGATTTTTGTATTCGGCAAAGTGATTTTATCGATTATTGCCAAATATTCATCACTGAAAATATAAGCATTGTTCTTTGGGTTGTTCTTGTCAAGCGAAAAGATTTCTTCAACCCCTTCACTTATTAACGCCTCTTTGATCATTTCTCTCACTTTATCGTTCATCTGAGCCGCGTCAGGTGCATCGCCTTTGGTAAGTTTATGGATTATTGCTTTGACCGCAAAATAGAAGTGGATAGTATCTCTTTCTGTTTGACTTATTTCTTCACTGCCGCAGCACAGGTTATAGGCGGAACGCAATTTCTTTACTATAAGAACAAAACGCTTTTCTGTTTCATCAGTCAACTGTACAAATTCCGCCGCGTTTTTTAAGCAGTCTAATTGCTGCAGCGGGCTTCCTGTGAAATAGGGCTTTGAGTTAAATTTATTAAAAAGTTTTGCCAGCAAATCCAATTGGTCTTTTACTATGACTACTGCTTTATCAATGTCTTCAAAATCATCTCCGTAAACTTCTGTGTAGGTCTTCAACGCTATATTCATATTACTCTTGATACCGATGTAATCCACCACCAAGCCAGTTTCTTTCCCTTCATACACGCGGTTTACCCTCGATATGGTTTGTATCAGGGAGTGCTGTTGAATTGGTTTATCAATATAAATGGTGTCTAAAAACGGTACATCAAAACCCGTGAGCCACATATCCACTACAATGGCAATCTTAAAATTGGATTTGGCTATTTTAAACTGTCTGTCTAATTCTTTTCTGCTTTCTTTGGTGCCAAGCATATCATACAACTCTTTAGGGTCGTCTTTTTGCCGGGTCATCACCATTTTTATTTTCTCTATCTGTTTAAGTTCTCTTTTTTCATTGTCTGTAAGTTCTCCGTTGTCATCGCACTCTTTTATCTCAGCCCATTCCGGTCGGAGCGCGATTATTTCTTTATACAAACCGTAAGCGATAGGACGGCAGCTGCTTACAAACATCACTTTGCCAATCACGCCGGCACCTTCTTCAATACGTGTTTCGTAATGCTCGATAAAATCTTTCGCGACTAACTTCAGGCGTTTCGGATCGCCTAAAATTACTTCCATTTGAGTAACTGCTCTTTTGCTTTCTTCAATCTGATAATCGTTGGTTCCTTCTTCCGAACATTTTTTATAATACCCCTCAATTTCCTTTAGTTTCTCATCATTCAGTAATACTTTGGCGGCTCTGCCCTCATAAACAATTTTTACGGTGATTTTATCGTCAACAGATTCTTTCATAGTATAGGCATCAATCACCCTGCCAAACACATCAAGCGTCGCATCGATTGGCGTCCCTGTAAAACCTACATACGTTGCATTAGGCAGGGAGTCGTGCAAATATTTGGCAAACCCGTATTTTTTGGTTACTCCTTTTTCAGTGAGTTTTATTTTTTGATCAAGATTGATTTGAGAACGATGCGCCTCATCGGAAATGCAAATCACGTTCGAGCGATTTGTCAATAATTCGGTAGTTTCCGTAAACTTATGAATAGTGGTAAGAAAGACTCCCCCGCTGTTACGGTTTTGCAAAAGAGTTTTCAGTTCCGCGCGGGTTTCAACACTAATAACATTATCATCGCCGATAAAACTCTTGGCGTTTGTAAATTGCGCCGAAAGCTGGTCGTCTAAATCGGTTCTATCGGTAATCAAAACAATAGTCGGACTGGCAAAATGGCGGCTTTTCATTAATAGCCGTGTCAAATACAGCATAGTAAAACTTTTTCCGCAGCCCGTCGCGCCGAAATACGTGCCGCCTTTCCCGCTTCCAAGCGGACGCATATTCTCCCTGATACTCTCGAACAATTTATTTGCCGCGTAATACTGCGGATAGCGGCAGACAATTTTTATATCTTCTTTCGCGGTGTCGGGGAAATAAATGAAATTGCGGATTACATCGAGCAAACGCTTTTTGTTGAATAAGCCCCTTACCATACTGTAAAGCGAATTAATTCCGTCAACTACTTTATCATCGGGGTTGACTTTTCGCCACGCGTAAAAAAAATCGTATTGAGCAAAAAGAGAACCGATTTTATTATTTACTCCGTCGCTGATAACGCAAAAAGCATTGTATTTGAACAGTTCCGGAATATCCCTGCGGTAACGAACAGTTAATTGAGTATAGGCATCTTTGATAGTCGTGTTTTCTTTTACCGCGCTCTTAAACTCTAAAACCGCCAAGGGCAGACCGTTAATATAGACGATACCATCGGGTACGCGTTTTTCGTAACCTTGTATTTCCGCCTGGGTTACGAGGCGGTAAATATTCTTGTCAGCGGATTGATAATCAACTTTCGGCTCGGCAACCAAGTGCAGTTCATTAATCGCGGTATTATTCCCTTGATTGCCAAGTGCTGCAAAATCTATCAGATGAATAAAAAGGTCTTTCTTGCCGCGGTCTTCTCTTTTTAATGTAAAACCATCGGACACCAATTTCATAATGGCTTTGTTGCTTTCGTACAAAGCAGAACTTGGGTACAAATCCAATTGCCGGATAATACTCTCGATTTCTTTCAGTGTAATATCTTCATCGGCGTATTCATTAAGCAAATATTGTTTTAAATCGTCATAAAGTAATACGGCACTGATTTCTTTGTGAATGCTTTCACCTTTGCAGTGCGGTATTTGTTCCGCTTCGAATAGCTCTATAACGGCTTGCTCTAATGTTTCTTCGTTGAAAATGGACATATTTAACTTTCTAAGGTAACTGTTTAAGTTCTCTTATTCTCCGTTAGGAGAAAAATGTTTGTAGAAAACACATACCAACTATGATATTTCGTTTTTCCGTATGGAAATATATGTTGTTTGGTATCAATCCGATGCAACATATATTCCCTATGGGAAATAGTGCTGTATGGGGGTGTGCTTTCTCTATAAACATTTATTCCCTATCGAGAAATAAAACTTAATCGTTTTTTGACCTAAACAGTTACCGCTTTTTTTCTCTTTATCCTGCACTGACCATTACCGTTGTGTTTTGTTCGTTGAAAAGCATACCCTAATTCAAAGACATTTTATCTGAAAAATTGTCCAATTGCTTTATCGCGATGCGAACGTGTTTTTCTTTTATCAAATCCCGCTTGCGCTCGGACCATTCCTGAATTATTTGAATGATTTCACAGGGGTCGTTGGCGGCTCTTTCTTTTCTGATATAGTCCACGGTAGCCAAGACTTCAATCGAAAGAGCAGATTGAAACCCATCAATTAACAGGGTTAAATCATTCAAACGTTGAAGTTGTTCGGGTTTCAGTTCGTTTTTAATATATGCCTCTATTTCGCTAAATGTTTCATAATTCAGGTCTATGGTTTCAAATGCTTTCGCATCCATTTGTTCAAGTCCTTGCAAAAATTTACCGTTAAGCGCGTGCAGAACGTGCCCTACCTGCACGCTGTAAGGTCCATAATGACTTGCTGTAAATTTGAGTTTCAAATTTTCGCCCATACGCTGCAGGAACCACGCGAGTTTATTAGCCACAAACAGGCTATTTGGTTCTCCTGCTGCTTCATAGTAATACATCGCGTATAAAAGCATAGCCCGTGCAGGGGTTAGTTTTACAGGATTGTTAGAATTGTTCAGTTTCAGTTTCTCCTTAAATGCATCACTCGGTTCGTAAATCATAATATCAACATCTGTAAACGGGGACAAGTACTGTTCGATCATCTTTTTTACCCTTGCCCATTGCAACCCTCCATTGCCGCAGCCCAAGGGGGGAATGGCTATACTCTGAATATTTCCTTTGTTTAGTTCGGCAGCAAGGGCTTGTAATCCGGACTCAATATATTCATATTTTGATTTTTGAATCCATTCAGTTTTAGTTGGAAAATTAACTATGATTTTCTCATCAGCCAATGGTCTTTCTGTCACTATCAGCAAACGGCCCGGCTGCAGCCATTTGGTCTTGCAGGCTTCCGCGTATTGGATGAAATTGTAGGGGAATGTTTCTTTAAATTGCAATGCAATGCCTTTGCCCATAACTCCGACCGTGTTGACGGTATTAACTAATGCCTGCGCCGGTGCTTCCAGCAAATTACCTTTTGTATAATGTATCATCAGTAATAAAATCTATTTTTTGGATTAATCTTTACTTTAATTTCAAGCTGCATTTCGTCAATGATATGCTGAACTTTCGCGTGTACTTCTTCATTGTAAACAACGATAACCTGAATACAAGAAGCAGGGACATAATTCTTGACAAGGAATTCCGCCTGTTTGCGCCGCATCCGGTCAAAATCATCTCCCGTGTTCTTCCAATATCGTTCATCGACTAATGTCCAATCCACTTTCTCCAAGTCATTTACATCGTCATAAAAAGCTGTAATCGCGTGTTTAGCGTGTCCATCGGTAAAACACCATTGAGGACAATTGCTAACCAAGCAGTCTAATTTACAACAAATATAAACAATATCTGATTGACGTCGTTTTGTTATCCCCCGATGCCCTGTTTTTATATTTAACAACATAGGCGAAAGCGTGCCAAAGTAAAAGGGGATATATTCTCCCAGACTGCCATACCCGGCCAATCTCACAGGATAATCATTCCTTTGTTGAATTAGTGATGTGTCTCCAATATTAATATAATTCGGATCGGCCTTGGAATGCGAACGGGTAAACATACCATTCCGTAGAATGTATTCGATATTATTGATGTGAACTATTCGAAACAACCATATTTTCTTTATTTCAATCGGCATATTCAAAAACTACAAATTTCGGCTCGGCAACCAAGTGCAGTTCATTAATCGCGGTATTATCCTTTTGAATTTTTTTATCATTTTAGCTTTCTATGGTTGCAAGTTTGGATAGAAGAATATTAAGTAATTTATTTGAGATATTATTGTATTCAACTGCCGATTTTCTATAATTAAAAATTGGTTTCATAACCTTATTGAGTTTTGGAATGAACTTTTCATCAGGGATTATTACAGGAATAGATGTCAAATTTGCCTGACTAATTTTTGCTTGGACTCCGCCCGTAATTATTTCATTCACGCTTGTATTTTTCAAAAGGATGTAAATACTATCCGTATCAAAACCATTCTTACCTTGGATTATGTGCGCGTGATTGTTCACCCAAAATTTCCCCCATACAAATTGTAGAACCGGAAAACCATTTTCAGTGATTACCGAACCGTCTTCCCCTAATAAAACATAAGTTCCGTCAAATATATAATCCTCAACATAATCCATTAAAGAAGCCGCGCCATAGTAAGGGTAGAGCTTTGGCATTTCCATTCTTTCCGACTCAGCTATTGGAATCCTTTTGCTATCAAAGAGTTTAATAATTTCACCCAATACGCCTACCTTCCACCCCCTCGGAATTTCCTTTTTCAACTCTTCGCAAAACTCCATTTCCCCGCCGTTACTCTTATAAGGTCTCCCATCTTCATCAGGAAATTCAAAATCAACAAACCAATGTTTGTAAATTGCCTGCGCCGTTTCTTCCAATTTTTGAATGAGTTGGTTATTCAGGTTAATGCGGTTGACAATGGTGTTGTATTCTTTTACAATTTCTTTTTGTTTATCGATAGCGGGAATAGGCAGTTTCATTTCGCAAAAATCTTCCCATTCTAAACTGCCGCGAACGCCGCCAATAGCATAAAAACAAGCTTCTCTGTCAAACTCTTGCCGGCTAAACCACATCATTAAATATTCCGGCAATAATTCATTAGTATCAATAACCTCAAAAACAGGATATGCCTGAGAGATTATGGCTTCATCCACTTCCTGTAACAAAGCAACCGGCATCTTCTTGTCACGCCTTACCTGCATCGTGCTGCACGCGAATTGATTTTTACGGATAATTTTATAATTCTCCATATCCGTCCCGATGAGATTAGCTACAGAAGGAATAAACTGTTTTGAAATACTTAACCCCAAAAGCCGGTTTACTTTTAATCCATTATTTCGCTTATCAACTAAACGAATATGATCGCCTATCTTTTTATAATTCGATTTCATAGCCCAGCTCTTTAAACACGGCAAGTAAATCTTTTTTCGATTGTTCTTCGGCTTTTAGCAGTTCGGCAAGCTCTGTTTGCAGGCTTTTCATTTTATCGTCAAAATCAATATTCTCATCTCGGTTTACAAACTCGATGTATTTGCTTGGCACGAGTGAAAAATCTTTTTTCTCGATTTCTTCAAACGAAGCACTGTAACAAAATTCCGGAACATTCCGATATTTTGTCTGAAAGTCGGTCTGCTGCCAGATGTGAAAAGTCTCGGTAACTTTCTTAATGTTTTCTTCGGAAAACTGAATGTATTTTTTCTCAAACGGAATACCCGTCTCTCTTAAATCCATAAAGAGTATTTCCCGTTCACGGCTGCGATATTTTTTTATTCTGCCGTTCAGCTCAACGGTTCGGGCTTTCTTGTTTTTATTCAAAAACCAAAGAGTAACGCTGATGTTGGTAGTGTAAAACATATCCTGCGGCAATACCGCGATAGCTTCCACCAAATTGTTTTCAATCAGTTTCTTTCGAATTGCTTTTTCCGTTCCATCGCCGCTCAAAGCACCGTTAGCCAAAACAAAACCAGCTGCGCCGTTCTCGGAAAGCTTGCTCACCATATTCAAAATCCAAGCGTAATTCGCGTTACCCGTTGGAGGAACTTCATAGCCTCCCCAACGCGGGTCGTTGGTAAGCTCGTTATCAGCCCGCCACTGTTTTTGGTTAAATGGCGGATTAGCCATAATATAATCGGCTTTCAAATCTTTGTGCTGGTCGCGGGCAAATGTATTTTCAGGCACATTGCCCAAGTTAGCGGATATTCCGCGAATAGCAAGGTTCATTTTAGCCAGTTTATAAGTTGTGGCGGTGTATTCCTGCCCGTAAATGGAAATATCTTTTTTGTTCCCGTGATGACTTTCAATAAACTTCATACTCTGCACAAACATACCGCCGGAACCGCAGCAAGGGTCGTAAATCTTGCCTTTGTAGGGTTCAATCATTTCGGCAATAAGGTTTACAATGCTCTTTGGAGTGTAAAATTCTCCCTTTCCTTTTCCCTCGGCGATAGCGAACTTGCTTAAAAAATATTCATACACTCTTCCCACGATGTCCTGCTGCTTATCGCGCAAGGTATCGATGTTATTAATGGTATCGAGCAAAGCCGCCAATTTGCTAACGTCCAGATTCATACGGGAATAATAGTTGTCAGGCAAAGCACCCTTCAGTGCAAGGTTATTTTTTTCCACCGTAAAGAGAGCGGTATCGATTTTTATGGCAATATCGTCCTGCTTCGCGTTTTCCATCAAATATGACCAACGGGAAATATCGGGAAGAAAGAATACATTTTTAGCGGTGTAAAATTCGACCATATCGATATACGGTTCCTTGCCTTCGTCGATAAGTTCCTGTCTGCGTTCCACAAACTTATCGCTTGCGAACTTCAGGAAAATCAGCCCCAACACCACGTGCTTATATTCCGATGATTCCACAGAACCACGGAGTTTATTGGCACTATCCCAAAGGGTTTCTTCAATGGATTTTTGTTTTTTTTCTTTCGCCGATTTTGCCATATATATTTTACGGGTTTCTATAAAGTTTGATTAATTTGCTTATTTCTCTATTTCGCTCTTTTTACTTTTTCTGGAAACCCTATTTCCGCGCCAGCCATACTTCAGGGTTTTGTGACCGGCGATCATTCCACACTTCAAAGTGGAGAAGTGATCCTTCGATGCCAGCACCGGCACTGCCGATGATTGTTCCTGCTTCAACTCTATCACCTTCCCGCACGTTGACGTTGCCAAGATTGCCATAGACTGTCCGGAATTCGTTCCCGTGTGAAATGATAATTATCGTGCGGTAGCCGGGGAGCCATTCAACCGCGGAGACTTCCCCTGAATAGATACTTTTCACAGGGGCATTCGCTGAAGTTTTTATGTCTATGCCGTTGTTTAGCGTAACAGTCTTTGTTGCTGCATTTTTTGATTCGCCGTAGTGCCGTATAATTAAGCCGTTGGCAGGCCATCCCATCTGCCCGCGTTGGGATGTTATTGGTCCGGACACCGGCTGGGGTGATTTACGTTTAGTTATTTCTTTCGTATTGGGTGCATTTTCAGCGGCTATACTTGCTTTCTTTTCTTTTGCAGTCATATTTTTCTCCGCTAAATCTTTTTGCCGCTTGCGTTCTTTATCGCGCGCGATAAGTTTATTAACCAGATCGCGAATCCGCTGCTCGGCACGCTTTTTCTCGTCTAATTCTTTCTGCAGCTGGGTTTTGTCGCCTTTTATTTTGGCGAGCAGGGACTGCTGTTCCCTTGCCCGTTTACCTAAAGTGGTTTCCTCGGATGATTTTTGAATTATGATAGCCTGTTTTATATTTTTTTCGCGGGTAAGCTGTTCGCTTAACTTTCTTAACTCGATTTGAGTGGTGAGAATACGTTCGGCATCAGTTTTTCCGTGTTCTGAAAATGTCTTGAGATAATATTGCCGGAGAAGAGCCTGCGAGATTGAGTTTGCAGTAAGAAAATACAATAGTTTGTTTTGATAGAGCCGCTGATAGACTGCAGTGATGTAAGCAGCGTAATTTTTTTTCAGCGTAAATAGTTCTGTTTGCAGAGCGTCACTTTCTGACTGCAGATCGCTTATCTGCGCCTCCTGTTCTTCAGCATCTGCTTGTAAATCGGATATCAGCCGGTTAATCAGGTGTATCTGCTTGTTATACTTTTCAATAGTGCTAAATGTTTTCTTTTCCTTAGACCCCATAGTTGAAATTTGGGATTCAATTTGTATTATTTCTTTCCGAACCTGATTAAGCTCATTCTGTTTTGCTTCAGCTTTTTGTTTTTGAGCATACTCGGCATTGACTAAAAAAATAAAACAAAAAAAGAATAATCTTACCATTTAATAATATCGGCATTATCGGGAATAGATAAATCTATTTTGATTGTTTTTTTATTGGCGGATATAGTGTTGTACTGGATAGTGAGTGCCTGTTTTTTGCGTTCTTGTTTAATAACAATTTTTTGCGGAGCGGAAACATTCGCAAGAATTACAAAAGAGGAATATTCACAGCGCGTGACAATATTGCCATCGAGGTCCTCGACTTTGGAAGAGATAACACTCAGGTCTTTAACGTCAACGGTGTAACGGGTAACTGTTTTCGCGGTAGAATCTATATAAGTAAGGAGATATTTATCCTGCACGATCTGAAAAGAGGTTGGTTCTTTATAGAGGCGGGGACTGAAATTGACAGCTCCTGTAAATGCATCAAGTAAATCGGATAGTGGTAAATCCACCTTAAAAATTTCTTTCAGTATATCATCGTTTACTTTGCCGGTATATACAGTATTGTGGATTGCTTCATAGAAAGTGAAGTTAGTTTTCGTAACTAATATTTGCGCGAGGTCTATGCCGAAAGGACCATATATGGAAAGATAAATAGAATCAGGTTTTTGCACTACTATACGGAAAGATGCGCTGTTATCGAACGACGGCGTTTTTACATCGATGGAACCAGTGCCTTCAAATGAACGAATAGTGCGGCGGTTTGCTTCGAGTTTATTTACTAACCGTTCCGCGGAAAGAAATTCAATTTGCTCTGATTGCCGCGTGGACGAACATCCGGTAAATGAAAACGACTGCAGCAATGCAAATAATGACAATGCAGCTATGGGAAGAAAATGTTTCAAGGTTTCCCTCTTTCAATTTTTTGTTTTAATTCAGTGTTATCGGGAGAAAGTTCAAGTGCTCGTTTCCATATAGAAATAGCTTCAGTCCGGTTGCCCATTGCATAGACAACTTCGGCAAGGTGGTCAAGTATTACGCTTTTATCGGAGGAAAATTTAAGTGATTCTTCGATAAATTTTTTAGCATCAGGGTAATTGCCCATCTTATAGTAAACCCATCCTTTGGTATCAAGATAGGAAGGATTATCCGGTTCTTTTTCAAGGGCGCGCGAAACCATTTCCAGGGCTTCGTCCAAATTATAGGAACGCTTTGAAAGTGAATAGGCATAGTTATTAAGTATTATCGCGTTGTCCGGATTGACTTTGAGCGCGGCAGAATATATGCTGTCACATTCGCTATTCATATTATGTTCATCGTAGAGAAGCCCGAGGTTTGCCATTAGTTCAACGCTGGCGGGTTCAATAGCAAGCCCTTTTTTTAGCCATATAATCGCATTTTTGTAGTCTTCAATCTTGTTGAGCGCGTAAGAATACGCGCCAATGGCATTAATATCTTTCCCCTTTAATTCAACAGCCTTTGCGAGGTATGTAACCGCGTCTTCGAAATTGTTCAATTGGGCGTAAGAAAGTCCCAAAATTAGGTGAAGCGGAAATTCTTCGGGGAATTTATCGATTACGTGACCAAGGGCAGTTACAACTTCTTTATATCGTTTACTGTCGAAAAGAAGCGATGCAAGCCTTACCCAGGCATCAGCATTCCAAGGGGCAAGTTCAGCTGCTTTCTCAAATTGGGAAATGGCAATAGAATCTTTGCCGCGCATAGCGGAGATGGCACCGAGGTGCAATTTAACCATCCAGTCAGTGGTATCGCGATCGATGGATTCAAAAATTAGCGATGCCGATTCCATAAGAGTTGTATCTTTCAATGCAAGTGTATAGAAATACGCGCCTATCCTGATTTTTGCATCGAGTGTTGTTTGCGGCAATGCCAAGAGCCTGCGGTAATACTCAGCGGCATCGGAAACTTTCCCTTCCTTGATGAGTGTCTCTCCTTTTAGTTGAACCAATTCATCATCCTCGGGATAGAATTGAATGAGTTCATCGAGTTTGCTATGTGCTTTATCAAAGAGAGATGCTTTTGTATAATAGACTACCAGCATTGTTTCAAGCTGTTTACTCTCCGGAATTAACTCGAGCAGTTCTTCAATTGTTTTTATAGCACCGTTGATATTACCAAGCCGCTCATAAAGCTCCCCGATACGTGCAAGTACGTTCCAGTCGGGTCCATTATACTTGATTAGTTTTTTATATATGTTAATTGCCTGCTGCGGTCTTGTTTTTTCAGACAATTGCGCGAGTTTAAAGAGTGCTTCTGCCCGCGTAGAATCAATTTTCAATATTTTTTCAAGCGTGATGAGAGCAGAATCCTGCAAATGCGAAGATGAATAAATTTCTTGGAGGAGAAGGAGGTATTCAACAGATGTTGAATCTAATTTCACGGCAGTACGGGCGTTATCGACAGCACCGGCAAGTTTGCCGAGAAAGAAATAGTTTTTCGCGATAGAATAGTAAATACCGGCGGACTGCTGAAAGTTGAGAGCATCTTGATATTCAATAATGGCAGCCGCGTAGTCGCCCTTAGCTTCAGCCGCGGTGCCATCGATGAAACGGTTCATAGCCTCGCGGTGGTTAGCGGCTAATTCGGAAGCCTTTTCCTTAAGTCCGCTGTCACTTTCTTGAGAGCCGGTGCCGCATCCTGCAATTACAAACAAAACAATTATGAATAGTGCCGAGAAAATTTTCACTTAAAAATCCGGAAGTTAAAACAGTTATATAAACGCGTAGAAATTCTTTCCCCTCCATTTTTGAGGAAAGGACAGGGGGAGGAGGATTTTCCATTTAGTCCTTGTAAAGAAATAACTTTCGCATCTTCGCGTGAGAAAGGGTTAATGTTATTTCTGAACGAGTCCTTAGTTGATTTACTCACGGTTAGAAAAATATTTTGTCCCGCCCGCCAATTCAATGGCAATAATACTAAGTTCAATGATTAAATTATACTTTAAATTTGTAAAAATAACTATTATTTATGGAAAAATACGATATCGGATTGGCATATATTTGGAAATTTGACAAAGAATTTATCAATCTGATAGAACAAAATCTCCAATTCCACGGTTTGACAACTTTTATCATTGGTGAACATAATATTCACGAAGTTGCTGAACGCCTTTATAACAAGTCAATCGGGTTTAGGTGCTATCTTGACAGGGCTTGGGATGCTGACCCGAATTTTGAGGAATTGGGCAAGATGGCTGTGAAACGGAAGACTCTTATGCTGAACCCGTATAAGTTCGTGCATCACGCGATTGACAAAGCTACAATGCATCTTGAATTTATAACAGCGGGAATAAATGTACCGTATTCAATTATTATTCCGCCGAAGAGCCAATCTGATTCTATAAAAATATCGGTGAGTGACTTGGCATTGCTCGGGAGACCATTTATAATTAAACCCTGCAACACAACGGGAGGCGGCACCGGCGTGGTAACCGGCGCGGAATCATTAGACGAAATTTTGACTGAACGACATAACTTTGGAGATGACAAATATATTTTGCAGGAAAAAATATATCCGGCAATGTTAGACTCGAAACGCGCGTGGCTGCGTTGTTTCTGGGCTTTCGGCAAGGTGTTCGCTTCCTGGTGGGATGATCAGACACATATATATTCTATATTAACTGAAGACGAAATAAAGTATTTCAGGCTGCGTAAACTTTTCACTATTACAAAAACCATCGCGCGCATCACCGGATTAGATTTTTTTTCTACAGAAATAGTGCTGGCAAAAAACGGAAAGTTTATTGCTATTGATTACGTGAATGATATGTGTGATATGCGGTTCCAATCCTCTCACCCTGATGGCGCACCTGATGAATTGATAGCCGGAATGGTTGACAATCTTCGCAGGTATGTAAGTAAGTTAAAGAAAATCGGCAGGAATTTATAGAATGTCAAAGAGAATGCAAATTATTATATTTTCAGCAGCCGGACTGCTGGTCTTAGCGGTGGTATTGTTTAATTACGTGTTTAGTATATATGAAACCAAGTTTGAACAAGACCATACTGAACTTTACGCGGATGGCATATCCACTGTTACTATTCGCGCGGTAGCGATAAACGCCTGGGGATTTAAGGCTCCATTCCGTGCAGGTACAACAGAATACCTGATTGAAGAGGGATTAGATAAAATAGACATAGTGAAGAATGACAGGCAGGCAGGCATTTTGGTGCTGCGTTCAAAACTTGTCGCGGGCAGAGTGGTAGTGCGTGCTATACCTGAAAAATCGTTATTACCTACAAGTTTTGAAATTGAAATATTCCCAAACTCCGCGATGGAAGATTCATCCGCGGCAGAGCGGGCAAAATATATGATGTGATTGAGGCAGTTAAATTTTCTTCTAAGCATACCTATCTTTTTGGGACTCGTAAGGGCGATTAATTAACCATTAATCATTTACAATTAACCATTATCTTTCGTATTTCATCGGGGGTAATAAACCGCGCAGTTCCTGGCTTTAAATCGGGGAATGTTATGGTCATAATTCTTTTCCTGACTAAACGCAATGTCGGGTGACCGATGGCGGCTGTCATTTTTCGAACCTGCCGATTTTTACCTTCGGTTAAAATGATTTTCAGCCACGAATATTTTTTTGTTTCATAGACGCGAGGCGGCGGAATTCGTTCATTCAGCCAATCAGGGGCAGAAATGATTTCAATTTGCGCGGGTTTGGTTCGATAATCTTGAATTGTTAATCCTCTTCTAAAACGTGCCAATGCTTCTTTAGTCGGCACACCCTCCGCGAATACCAAATACTCGCGTTCGTGATTATATTTCGGATTAATCAAATTTTCTTTCAGCTTGGGATCATTAGTTAGCAGCAAAAGCCCCTCACTGTCATAATCAAGTCTGCCGATGGGATAAACATCATTTTTTGTTTTTATGAAAGAAGCAAGCGTTGCCTTTCCATCTTCAGATGTAAATTGAGAGAGAACATTAAAAGGTTTATTAAAGGCAATATAAATATGGTTATCAAACTGCATAAGAAATTCACGTAACTGTTTAGGTCAATTGTTATAGTACCTAAACAGTTACAAATTACAACACTTTATTATGAGATTAAAACCCTAATCTATTCATTGCATCAACAAGTTCTTTTACTGCATCAACTGATTTATCAAGAGCTGATTTTTCTTCTTCAGCAAGTGAAAACTCTACAACATTTTCAACACCGTCTTTGCCGATAATTGCAGGAACGCCGACATAATATCCTTCAACACCAAACTGGCCATTGAGATGGGCGCATACAGGCAGCACTCTCTTTTCGTCAAAGAGGATTGCTTCAGCCATCTGGATTGCTGCCGATGCAGGTGAATAGAATGCAGAACCTGTTTTGAGTAATTTAACCACTTCACCGCCGGCCATCTTTGTCCGTTCAATAATCGCGTTCATTACTTCTGCTGCTTTTCCGGCATCTTTATATTTTCTTTCTAAAAGTTCCATAACAGGAATACCGTTTACATTTGCATATCTGGTAAGGGGCACCATTGTATCGCCGTGTCCGCCGAGTGTCATAGCGTTAATGTCCTTCACGGAAACTCCAAGCTCCCAAGCAATGAATGTGGCAAAGCGTGAAGAATCAAGCACACCCGCCTGACCGATAACACGGTTGTATGGGAATCCGGAAACTTTTTGGAACAGTGTCACCATTGCATCGAGCGGATTGGAAATAACAATCACAGTTGAGTTCGGAGCATATTTTGCCACGTTTTCTGCAACAGATTTCATAATCTTTGCATTCGTGGTCAGCAGGTCATCCCGGCTCATACCGGGTTTGCGAGGTAAGCCCGCCGTGATAATAACGATATCTGAATCCGCGATATCGGCGTAGGAATTTGTGCCGGTAATACGCGCGTCGAAACCGTCAATGGCTGAAGCCTCAGCAATATCAAGAGTCTTTCCTTGCGGAAAGTCTTCAACAATGTCAAAAAGAACTCCATCGCCAAGTTGTCTGACTGCTATCAATTGAGCCAAAACACCGCCGATTTGTCCGCCGCCTATAAGTGCAATTTTTGCTCTTCTCATTTGTAATCCTTTTAAGATTGATATAATAATAAAAAAATGAATTACTGAAATATAGTGAATATTATAAAAGCGGGTAAGGGGTATGAGTAAAATATTTTCGCTTCTAAAATTGATATTGCACTTCATTAGACAAAACACTTAACATTGACAAAAAAAATGTTTACTATAATACACCGTAACTGTTTAGGTGCTTATAATATAATTGTTTATATTTTTCAGCATTTTTTTTTGTTCAGAAAGAAGTATACATTACACTGCTGAGTAGTTATCCCCAACCAAGATAAAAAATAAACAGCACTATTCTTTCCAGCTCAAAATATTAAACGTACCTGATGCAGGATATGCCGGCGGAGTACTTACCATAAATCTCGTGTCATAAGCAATTCTTGAAGAATAACCACTGCTAATGCTTGTTCCATTCCATACCCCGGTTGCCTGAGAAGTATTTTCAATCAATCCCCCGAATATCCTAATAGAACCGCAATAACCGATATGGTCATAATTTTGAACGGAAAGTCCGCCGCTCAAACTGAAAATACTGCCGTCTATATATACATCGTTCTTATTTGCAGCGACATCGCTTATAATAACATTTTTTTGAGCAACAATGCCCAGCATATCGGTGTTTCCAGAACTTGTTCTGGTGGTTTTATAAACTACATCGTTATCAATATATATATTCCCCGCGCTTGAAGTACTTCCGGTGTTCGCCGATACCGTGTATTGTCCCGACACTGTTCCTTGCAGATGCAGGTTGCCATTGTTAATGCTGATCACGCCATTCGGCGCGAATGTTGAAAGCGCGATGGTAGTCGCCGCTCCGCTTGAACTCAACTTATAGGTAACTGTCGCGTTAGAATTGAAAGTCATATACACATCGGTATTTGAAAAGACTTTACCACCCGCCGCCGCCGCCGCCGCGACATTTGAAAAACTATTTGGGAAAGTGAGGTTTACTCCGCCTTGATAACCGCCAAGAAACTGAGGAGTATCACCGGCACTATTTTTCCTGAGTCCTGTTTGAGTGGTAACTCTCCCCAAAAATACCGGTGAACCAATAACATTCAGAGTGCCCTGCACGTGCATAGGTCCAGAAACGGTATCGCCGGTTGCATAGAATAGATTACTCGGCATATTGCTCGCGTAATATCCGAACCGTGCGAAATTGCTCGGCTGCAGAATCACTACAACTGTATCGCTCGAACCCATATAACTTGATACAGATGTGACTCTGCGATTATTGCTTCCAAAACTCACAACGCCAACATTGATAGTTCCTCCATTAAAGGCTAAATCCGTGTAGCCGGAACTCCAATTTGGTGAAAGAAATAGTTGATTAAGCGCGAGATTTGCACCTGATGTCGCGAGATATTGGCCCGCTGTGCGTGAATAGTAGTTTGAATATGTATCAACTGCCCCGTTGCTGCTCGTTATCAATCTTTGGTGATAGCCCATAAAAATCGCGCTAAAACCCATTACTAAAAATAATGCCGCTCTTCCAAACATAGTCCTACCTGTTGGCTAAATTTTTTGCTGATATTCTTACCTGCCTCCAGTATGCTGAATTGTAATCCAGCAAATAAGAGTCAGGACTTTCAACTCGGACCGAAACCTGTATGGTCGAAATCAGTCCTGTTCGCGCTCCTGTGATTGGGGTTGTAACTGCAGCCCCAAAAGAATCAAAATAATCTAATCTAAACTGTGTAATACCCATATTGCCAATTGCTCTGTTTGCATCTGTGCTTGTCTGGCGAAATAGTTTTCTATCGCGCGGGTTTGGCGTGGATGAGAGTTCACTTGTGCCGCTTAAAAAATAAGTGATTGTATCGATAGTTCCATTATTTTCCACATCTCCTACAAATTTGAATGAACTTGTATCTGCCTGAATAATTGCCTGCGTTGGAACCGGAATTTGCGATGGATTTTGGCAATAACCTATTCGCTTCATATCGTCTTCCAGCATAGTAACAACTGAAATTAAATTAGATTGCAGTATCATATCGGAATTGTAATAGAACAAATTTGATGTGGCATTTTCGTCCACCTGATGCAATGATAACATCAAAATACCGCCGATTATCATACTTGACACGATGTCTAACATTGTTGAATAGCCCATATACTACCTGAAAAACCAATAGCTATAAATAGAAGATAACCGTATCGTGTCTGACATTGAAATACTAGAAACCGAAACAGTAATCTTTTTATTCCACGTTGTGCTGGCAGATGTGACGGAAAGCCCGTTATCCGGATTAATATACACTACAACAGAACTAACTTTAAAAACCGCGGATTGAAGAGTTGAATCGGTTTCCGTGAAGTTGTTGAAATCATCAAAATCATCGAATGTATTGAAATTCGTCTCCCCGGCGTCTTTCCCTAAACTCCCCGCGGCTGTTAGCGAACTTGTCAAAGTTTGCGGTGCATTGATAGTTTTCTCATCGAATGCCAGCCGCATTGCCTTTTCTATGCGCGATTCAGCCAATGAAATAGCAGCCAATCCGAACTTACTGTTTTGAGTGGAGTCTTGCGTCCGCAATATATTCGAATTCATCCTGATCGAAATCATCGTCAGCATCATCATTGATATTATTGTTAATAGACTTTGCCCAAGTCCCATAGCTTCCTACTTTGTTTAAATTGGACATAAAAATACTCACCTGTAATATAATAGCATTTTATTAAAAAAATGTGATTTGGATCACATATTCAAATATTTTTTGATTTTTTTCTATACTATGTCTGCAATGGAGCATCAATTCTGTTGTTTCTCAAAAATCAATTTGCCCTGATTTCCCAAACCGACACTAATCGTATCGCCCGCGCAAAAAGCATCACCAAGTATCGCCTGCGAAAGCGGATTAATCAAATACCGCTGGATAGTGCGTTTAAGCGGACGCGCCCCGAATGATATATCAAAACCAAGTTCCGCGAGCCAGTCTTTCGCGTCATCGCTGACCGACAAGCTCATCTCACGTTTTGCAAGAATATTAATTACAGAGTTTAGCTGTATTTCAACTATTTTCCGTATTTCTTTTTTTGTCAGAGGTTTAAACAAAACAACTTCATCTATCCTGTTCAGTACCTCAGGACGAATAGTCTTCCGCAGCAATTCACTCATCGATACGCGAAGATTTCCCATTATCTCGTCTTCATTTTCTTCTGTTATCTGCTCAAGACGTTCCTGTATAAGATGCGAACCGAGATTAGACGTCATAATGATTATCGTGTTTTTGAAATTGACCGTTCGTCCTTGATTATCGGTAAGTCTGCCGTCATCCAATACCTGCAGCAAAATATTAAATACATCAGGGTGAGCTTTATCAATTTCATCAAGCAGCAACACTGAATACTGTCTGCGGCGGACTGCTTCAGTCAACTGCCCGCCTTCTTCAAAACCGACATATCCGGGAGGTGCTCCAATCAAACGCGACACCGAGTATTTTTCCATATACTCGCTCATATCAATACGAATCATAGCGTGCTCGTCATCAAATAAAAACTCAGCTAATGCCCGCGCGAGTTCTGTTTTTCCAACGCCCGTTGTGCCAAGAAAAATAAAACTGCCGATAGGACGCGAAACATCCTGCAAACCCGCGCGCGATCTGCGGATCGCGCTGGCAACCGCGTAAACCGCGTCATCCTGACCTATAAGCCGTTTATGTAATTCATCTTCCAACCGTAATAATTTCGAGCGTTCTCCTTCGAGCATTTTTTGAACCGGAATACCTGTCCACTTCGCGACTATCTCCGCTATATCCTCGGCATCAACTTCTTCTTTCAGCATTTTTTTGCCGCGCTGAATTTGTTCCAATCGTGCTGTTTCATCTAATAATCGTTTTTCAAGATTAACCACTTTGCCATATCGAATCTCGGCAACTTTACCGTAATCACCTTCCCGCTCAAATTTTTCCGCTGTACTTTTCAATCTCTCGATTTCGCTTTTTATCGACCGAAGAGTTTGAATTTTTTCTTTCTCCGACAGCCAATGTGTTTTTAATATGTTGCGTTCATCATTGTATTCATTCAATTCTTTAACCAGATCAACAAGACGTTTAGCCGATGCTTCGTCCTGTTCCCGTTTCAAAGCCTCTCTCTCAATTTCCAATTGTTTGATTTTTCTCTCGATCGAATCAAGTTCTTCAGGCATTGAATCGATCTCTATCCTGAGTTTTGATGCCGATTCATCTATTAAGTCAATTGCTTTATCGGGAAGAAATCTATCAGCGATATATCGCCGCGAGAGCTGCACTGCAGCTACAATTGCACCATCGGTTATGCGTACACCGTGATGAACTTCGTATCGTTCTTTCAAGCCGCGTAATATAGAAATAGCATCTTCTTCATTCGGCTCATCTACAACAACCGGCTGAAATCTCCGTTCCAAAGCTGAATCTTTCTCGATATGTTTTCGGTACTCGTTTAAAGTGGTTGCACCGATACAATGCAAATCACCGCGAGCCAAAGCAGGTTTGAGAATATTCGCCGCGTCAACCGCTCCTTCAGCGGCACCCGCGCCCACGAGCGTGTGGAGTTCATCAATAAACAAAACTATTTCTCCGTTAGAGTCGGTAACTTCTTTCAGCACCGCTTTTATCCTGTCTTCAAATTGCCCCCTGAATTGCGCGCCTGCAATCAATGCCGCCAAATCCAATGCAATAATCTGTTTTGTTTTCAAGTTTTCCGGCACATCTCCCGAAACTATACGCTGTGCAATGCCTTCTGCAATAGCAGTTTTCCCCACACCGGGTTCGCCAATAAGCACCGGATTGTTTTTTGTCCTGCGTGAAAGCACCTGAAGCACGCGGCGAATTTCTTCATCTCTGCCAATCACAGGGTCAAGTTTTCCTGCCTTTGAAAGATCATTCAGGTTGCGTCCGAATTTTTTGAGAGATTGATAGGTATCTTCCGCTGTCTGACTATTTACTCTTTGTGATCCGCGAATATCTTTGAGTGCTTTCAGGATTGTATTATATGTAAGCCCGCTGTCACGCAGCAACTGCCCTGCTCTGCCGGGTTGATTTACCATTGACAAAACCAAATGATCGGTAGAGACATACTCGTCTTTTAATTTCTCAGATTCCTTGACCGCGTCATCAAACAATCTTTTTGCATTTGATGACATTTGCGTGTCGGTGAAAGTTGCCCCGCTCACCTTCGGTAATTTTTCCAAAAGTTCCGCCACCTGCAATTTTATTTTGCCGCTGTCCGCGCCAACTTTCTGTAGCAGCGAATCCGCCAAACCATTCTTCTCTTCGATCAGTGAAGCAAGGATATGTTCCGGCTCCAAAATTTGATTGCCAAAATTTTGCGCGATCTCCAACCCATTTTGAATCAATTCCTGCGCTTTTACCGTAAATTTATTAAAGTTAAAAGCCATATTTTATTTCCTTTCCAAAAAAGTGTAAAAGGTTTCATTATTAATTATTTCGTAACTCGAGTTCGAGTACGTGTTTAAAAACTCTTTAGGTGCTTTACTCTTGTTTTCTTTCCATTTAAACTCAAAGGCGTTTATCTTTCCGTTTCCTTCTTCGATTAAATCGATTTCCTTTTTGTCATACGTTCTCCAAAAATAGTATTTTTTATCCTCATCCAGGTAACTGTTTCTTTTTAAACGCTCAGAAATGCAGTAATTTTCCCAGAGCCTGCCAATATCATCTCTTTTTTCCAAAGAATTAAAGTTGGCTATGACTGCATTTCTTATACCATTATCCCAATAAAAATAACGGGGAGTTTTGGAATACTCTTTGCGTAAATTTCTGCTAAATCCGGGCAATGAAAACAATACAAAACTTTTTTCTAATAGAGTTAAATATCTTTGAACTGTTCTGACATTCACACCTAACTGCATAGCCAGTTCGTTATATGAGACATCATTCCCGATTTGAAAAGCTATCAAACGCAGGAGTGATAATATAAATTTCCCGTCTTTATTTCCATCTATTTGCAATACGTCTTTTAATAAATATCCTTTTATAATTGATATCAAATGATGTAGCTTTTCTTCAGTTCTTGGCTCCGCAACAACTTGCGG
>CAIYTF010000174.1 GCA_903929035.1 uncultured Ignavibacteriales bacterium | reverse complement strand
TCGTAACTACTCAGCCTCCTGAAATCAAGAAAATATACGGTACTGATATTATGTCCCAAAGGGACTAAATTTGAATAACCGTGAGTGACAACTCACGGGAGAATGATAAAAAGCATCTATGTCCCCGAAAGGGGCAAATTCACGCCGCATAGTTAGTTCGCCCCCTTTTCGGGGACGTTATTAGTCTGGGCTTACTTTTCCGTGAGTTAGCACTCACGGTTATTCAAATTTAGTCCCTTTGGGACAAATTCAAGAACAGGCTGAGTAGTTACCATTTTTCTTTAGTTCAAAAATACAACAATTTATTTTCCTACAAACTTATTTCACACGTTTAGAGCCATAAATGTTTTAATCAACTAAAATCCATTTCATAAGACACATTCTTCCGATCAAGCAAAATACCGTGTACTTGATTTGGAAGCGTTTTGATATAGTAATGTTCCGCGAGCCTGTTTCCCAGTGTTTTAACGAAGGCTCTCTTAATTTTTGAAACTTTCTCTCTGACGGAATTTTCGCGCATATCAACCATCCGACGCGTGTTTTCCCGAATCTCTTCCTTTGAACCGGAATGTGATAGCTTGGAGTAAATCGCGAGCAATTCCCCCTCGTGGTCTATAAGGTCGGCGTAACGGCAGCCAGTTTTATGTCTGAGATAGAAGATATAAAGCGTCTTTTCCAAAGGTGTGAGATTGACTATACGATTTCCATAGTCCGGAAGAACGATATTTCCATAACGATTAATCACCAATCCACTCAGCCTTTTCCCGATACTGAAGTTGTTATGAAACAATACTTGTTTTCTGATACCCTCGAGAATATTGAGTACTTGCTCGATAACAGTTGGATCGATTCCCTTCCATTCGAGCCTTTCCAAGCAGGTGTGACAAATATCGCCCGTCCGCAGTTTAAGAGCAATATCTTTCTTATCCTTGCAATAATCGTTCATACAGCCAATTGTATCTAAGTGCGTATTTTGGTCAAGATGCTTATAATTCTCAATCAGCAGACTATGGAAAGGTCCCGTGGCAGCCTCGTATGCCACGGGATACAGCGCGTCCGAATAAATAAATTTTTCCCAATCCGCGGTGTGAATAAATCCATTCCGCGTATTATTCTTATCAAACGCGCTGAACCAGTTGTTCTCGTTCGGACGGTCAGTTAAAAGAAACAAATAGTCGTTTTCTTCTATGATATATTCTTCTCTATATTTCGTGCATTCGTCAAACAACTCCGCCCAAGCAACGACATCTTCGCCTTTCCGTTTCGTTTTCGATGTTGGAAGATATTTAGGCTCCGATACGCGATAAGCATAAGATGCGCAGATAAGCATATCCTTATCCTCCAACAGGAGGATAAGGTCCTCGGCGGCAAAAAAGTTAATCGGTCCCGAAAAAGACTTCAGAAAATCGACCACGGAACGGTAAAACGTCTCATCTAATTCAGGCGAACTCACCAAATAAATATTCATTCAAAACTCGATATTTGTTGACCGGTAAACTACGATTTTTGATCTGAACGTGCAATAGTGTCTTTTACGGCGAAGAGGTGTTTGGTTTTTCGACCTTGTCTTTTTGCGGCGGCGTAACAATTGAAAGATGCTGAAAGTTTTTCTAACGGTTCTTCTATCGCATCGCAATCGAAATGGACAATGTCATTGCGCTGAATACCGATATTTTCGGCTTGTTGAATCGATTCGATGGTCGCGCCGATGAAAGAAATGGAGAAAACATCGGTCGCTGAGAGATCAGCAATGAGACGGGAAATTGAGGTTTGCGAAAAATATTTGGACGCGTTTTCGAACCCGTCGGTAATAATGACGACAACCGCCGTTGCCTTATCTTCCTCGAATTCTTTGCGCTTATCCGTTTTAAGCCGCATTAAACATTCGCCGATAGCATCGAGTAGAGCGGTGCAGCCACGGGGAGTATAATTTTCTTCATTTAGCTTTATTAGCTCA
Source organism: uncultured Ignavibacteriales bacterium (assembly GCA_903929035.1). Lineage (GTDB taxonomy): Bacteria > Bacteroidota > Ignavibacteria > Ignavibacteriales > Ignavibacteriaceae > CAIYTF01. The sequence goes on along the minus strand of CAIYTF010000174.1, from coordinate 3,922 downwards.
TCGACAGCGCGATCTATGAACAGGTGTTCCGGTTCATCGCTAAATTTAGTCAGCGAGACATAAAAATTTTGCTCAGGGTATTCGGCTTTCATCGATTGTATCGAGCCTAATTGATTATTAAACCCATCAATCGCGGCGTTTTTGCAGGTAGTCATCGATCCACTCTGATCGAGAATAAGCTGATAGTAGGTCGTTTTGTTGGTTTGCATATTTTTGCCTTTCAATATATGTGCAGCTCAAAAATAACGCGGGGATACAGGGAAAAGAATTTTCTACAACGTTGCGGGTTTGTGGATTTGAGTTTATTTTTGGGTGCACGACAAAAAAGAAAAGAAAAAAAAGATGAACAGTAAAGAGCTATTCAGTATGGCATTAAATATGGCGAAGCCGCGGTATATAAAGGAAATAGTCAATTTCATCGATTCTCGGATTAACAGCGGTATTAATAACAAAATTCAAATAGCCAAACGAAAGGCAAGAGGCTATCGCAATATGACCAACTTCATTAATATGATTTACTTTATTGCCGGTAAACTTCAATTTGATTACCCACGCTATCCGTTATAGAACCTAAATTCTGTTTTATTCATACCACAATTATACCAATATTTTATGGACTCTTATGACTTATTTTTAATTCATTCCTAAGCAATTGAACAATTGTTATCCATATCATAAAATGCGGCTTACTCTTTGTCCAATATTAGGTGTCCCAGCTTATCGCGCTTTGTTTTCAGATACCGAATATTGTTTTCGTTAGGAGCAATTTCTATTGGTACGCGCTCGACAATATCCAGACCATAACCGTGCAGTCCAATAATTTTTTTTGGATTGTTGGTTAATAATCTTATTTTGCTCACTCCCAAATGCCGCAGTATCTGTGCCCCGAGACCGTAATCACGCAAATCAGCTTTAAATCCTAAAGCTTCATTTGCTTCAACGGTGTCTTTCCCTTCATCTTGTAACCGGTAGGCTTTAATTTTATTCGCGAGGCCAATGCCGCGTCCTTCCTGACGCATATAAACAAAAATACCGGTTCCTTGTTGAGCAATAATTTCCAGCGATTTGTTCATCTGATCGTGGCAGTCGCAGCGGATGGAATGAAACACATCACCTGTAAGGCACTCGGAATGTACTCGAACTAAAACAGGAAGTTCAGTATTTATGTCGCCCATCACTAATGCAATATGTTCTTTTGTGTCTATTTTGTTCTGGAATAAATGAAGTATGAATGTACCATAATCGGTCGGCAGCGTAACAGTCTCAACTTGATCAATCATTGTCTCATTTTTTAATCGATAAGCAATTAAATCTTTAACCGTGAGCATCTTTAGGGAAAATTGTTCTGCCAATTCAGCCAGTTGAGGAACCCGCGCCATTTCGCCATTCGATTGCAGAATCTCGCATAATACACCGGATGGCTTAAACCCTGAGAGTTTGCATAAGTCAACAACCGCTTCAGTGTGACCGGCGCGGCGAAGCACACCTTCCTGCATTGCTTTTAAAGGGAAGATATGTCCGGGAATTGCAAAGTCGGAATTTGTACTCGATTCATCCACGAGTTTTAGGATAGTTACAGCTCTATCAGCTGCCGAAATGCCGGTTGTAGTGCCTGATACAGCATCCACGCTCACGGTAAACTGGGTACCGTGCAGCGCGGAATTAGATTGTGTCATTAGCGGCAAATCTAATTTTTCAGCCCTTTCAGGTGTAAGAGCAATGCACACTAATCCCTTGCCGTTAGTAATCATAAAGTTAATTATTTCCGGTGTTACTAATTCGGAAGCACAGACAAAATCACCTTCATTTTCTCTATCTTCATCATCAACAATGATTATTATCTTACCGTCTTTAATTTCCTCAATAGCTTCAGGTACTGTACAGAACATTTTTTTATCCATTTTAATTTATTTAGTTGTCACGGGAGTTTCAGCACCTTTTGCAGGCAGAACCGTGGTTATCGCAACTTTATCAATTCTTAATTTAACATTATCGGCAGCCTGCACGATTACGGTAGTATCATCAACAGATGAAACAGTTCCGTGAATGCCGCCCGAAGTAATAACTTTGTCGCCTTTCTGAATATTGCTCAATAACTTTTCGCGCTCTTTTTGTCTTTTTGATTGGGGTCTGATAATCATAAAATAAAAAATTGCAAACATTAAGATTAGCGGTAGAAACATACCAAGCGGATCGTTTCCGCCGCCTGTTGACATTGCAATTAAATGATAATTCATTCTATTTCCTTTTCTTGTATTTTTTTTCTTATTAGTTTTTTAGTAATTAATTCTTTCCATTCATAGAAATCACCCGCTAAAATATGCTTTCTCGCGTTATTAGTGAGTTCTATATAAAAATGCAAATTGTGGATGCTTGCTAACTCGAGAGCCAATATTTCTCGCGCGACAAATAAGTGGCGCAGATAGGCTTTTGTAAAATTTTTACAGGTATAGCAAGTGCATAACTCATCCACAGGTGTAAAATCGTTTTTATGTTTCGCGTTACGCATTGCCACTACGCCGTTCCAGGTAAACAAATAGGCATTTCTCGCGTTTCGTGTCGGCATAACACAATCAAACATATCAATGCCTAATCCAATGGCTTCCAGAATATTTTCCGGTTTCCCGACTCCCATTAAATATCGCGGTTTATTCTCCGGCAATAAGCCGGTTGTAAAGTCAATAATCTCGTACATAGTTTCCGGCGGTTCACCTACTGCCAAACCGCCAATGGAATAACCGTCAAAATCCATTGCAGTCAAATCCTTAACTGATTGTTCTCTTAGGTCTTTATAAACACTTCCCTGCACGATGCCATACAAAAATTGGTCGTGGCCATATAGCGGAACTGTATTGATAAAAGCTTCTTTATTTAGTATTGCCCAGTATGATGTCAACTCCTGAGATTTTTTCGCGTATATATAATCACAAGGAAACGGAGTACATTCATCAAGCGGCATAATAATATCCGCGCCAATACAGCGTTGAATTTTGATAACACTTTCAGGTGTAAAAAAATGTTTTGAACCATCAAGATGTGAACGAAACTCAACACCGTTTGGTTTTAGTTTTCTTAAATCCGATAAACTGAAAACCTGAAAGCCGCCGCTATCAGTAAGAATCGGTCTATCCCAATTCATAAATTTATGCAAACCGCCAGCCTGCTCTAATATTTCAGTTCCCGGGCGCAAATAGAGATGATAGGTATTCCCGAGTATTATCTTGGCATTAATATCATTCCGGAGAAAATCCTGATTTACTGCCTTTACGGTACCTTGAGTACCGACAGGCATAAATACAGGAGTTTCAATTTCACCGTGATGTGTGATAATTCTGCCAACCCGCGCCTTGCCCGTGGAAGCAGTATATTCTAATTTATAAAAACTCATTATAAACTTATTTAAAAAACAAATTTACAATTTTTTTATGACTTATGAGCCGATCGCGTCAACCGTCATACAATTTAAAAGTAAAAATATTTTTCGGCAGATACTTTAACTTCTTTAAAAACCCAACCAGTAAATAATTGCAACATCATCCCGTGTGCTTCACGATAACCTGCTATACTATTTAGGGACTGCACGAGAAAGAATAAGATATTATGATATAATAATTTATAGGAATATCCGCTATTAAAAGCCGCAAAAAAGAGTTAAATTGGGTAATAAAAAATGTAACTACTCAGCCTGTTCTTGAATTTGTCCCAACGGGACTAAATTTGAATAACCGTGAGTGCTAACTCACGGAAAAGTAAGCCCAAACAAATAACGTCCCCGAAGGGGGCGAACTAATGCGGCGTGAATTTGCCCCTTTCGGGGACATAGATGCTTTTTATCATACTCCCGTGAGTTGTCACTCACGGTTATTCAAATTTAGTCCCTTTGGGACATAATATCCGTACCATATATTTTCTTGATTTCAGG
>CAIYTF010000173.1 GCA_903929035.1 uncultured Ignavibacteriales bacterium | reverse complement strand
GCCATTTGGAACTAATCTTAATTTTACCATAGGTGAGGAAAGAGTTTCTACTATAAGCAGTAGGAAACAAGATGATATTGCTTATTCTGATAAATTAACTGATGACGATTATTTAGAGTTTATCAGAGAAAGGCTTATTTTCTTATATAAACTTCTATCCGATAAAGGCTCAATTTATTTACATATTGATTACAAAATTGGTCATTACATTAAAATATTAATGGATGAAATATTTGGGAAGAAGAACTTCAAGTGTGATATTTCAAGGGTTAAATGTAATCCAAAGAACTTTCAGAGAAAGTCTTATGGCAATATAAAGGATATGATTTTATTTTATACTAAATCACATAATCATATATGGAATGAGACTTTAATTGATATGAGCAGTGAGCAAATAAATAGGCTTTATAATAAAACATATAAAGATGGAAGAAAATATACTACAAATCCACTCCACGCTCCAGGGGAAACCTACAATGGGAAATCCGGTCAAGCTTGGATGGGCATTATGCCGCCAGAGGGGAGACATTGGAGATGTTCCCCTGATATATTAGATCAACTTGAAGAAGACGGCTTAATAGAATGGTCAAAAAATGGTGTCCCGAGAAAAGTTATTTTTGCTGATGATTACGGGAAATCTAAATTACAAGATATTTGGGACTTCAAAGATACTCAACGACCATCTTATCCAACTGAAAAGAATCTTGAAATGCTTAAAAATATTATAAAAACATCATCTAATGAGGGCGGCTTTGTTTTAGATTGTTTTTGTGGATCAGGGAGCACCTTATTGGCTGCTGCCCAATTAAACAGAAAATGGATAGGCATTGATAGTTCAGATAAAGCTGTTACTGTTACAAGAAAAAGGTTTGATGAAATTGAATCTATTTCTTCTGATTACTATAAATATATTTATTTAGAGCAAATATAGTCCCCTGCCCAAATCAAAATTATTTTCACTTTTCTAAAAATACTGCAATTTCTGCACTATACAAATATTTCCATATTGTTTATGTTTACACCGTAATAATCTATTTGTATTCTCATTGTAAATCTAAGATATGGTACAACCACTTTCAGAAATTTCAATAACAGCTTCAGCGTTCGGCGGTCAGCTTGACGTGGCGTGGACTCTTCCGACAGAAACCCCTGTTAATTACAAGGTTTATCTTTTCAGAAGGGCTGGGAGCGATGTATCAGAACTTGAGATTACAGCATATTTTACCAATATCGAGAATTTAACCAATTACGATTATAACAAGTTATTCGTTTTCGACCGTATCGCGCCACAAGTGGAAATACTCGGCGACCAAAGAGTTTATAACGACAAAGTTTATTACTACAAAGCGGTACTTCGCGATGAAGATTCAGGCGAGTACAGCACGACCATAAGCTGCAACGGTACAGCACATCCCAATATAAAAGTCAATATTGTAGACGGTAAAGACGTTGTTGCAACCGCGATAACTAAAATGTTTGACAGCGTCTATGATGTTAACGGTAATAAAGAATTATTCGCGAAAAAGACTTTGCTATTTTTATATAAATGAATAACTTAACCAAGTATATTTTATTCTATAATATTGCGTACACTCTAATAAGGATATTTGACGAAAAAATTGATAAAATAGTAAGGAAAAAAATGATTATGAAAGCTCTTATATTGCCTCTGGCGATGTTGGTTTGCTCTTTTACAGTTTTTGCTCAAACAGATATGACTAAAGAGATAAAAAGTATTCTCAATTCCGGCAGCGTTGTAAACTATAACGCTAAATTGGTTGGAGCATCTACAGGAAAGACAAATACAAAAACTCTTTATATTACAGAAACTCCCAATAACATATATTTTATGGCTCTAAATAGTGCGTATGGGAACTATGCGACTTCTCACCTCACGTTATCGCCAATGATGACTGCCGTTCCGATAATTTTCAAAAAATATCCTGAATTGCAAAAAATAGAGATGTATTTTGTCGGTATTGAAGATAATCGCGATAAATACGGCAAATCTATGGGAATTAGAAAAAGAATAATTACATACTACGGGATGACGCGCGAAACATCGGAAAAAATTGATTGGAAATATGTAAAAAAAGAATTAGTCCAAATCGATGTTACTAAAATTATGAAAATGTGCGATGAAGTGCGGCTTGGAGAGGACTGATATTTATGAATAATCTTATCAACTGCCTTGATTGCAATGGACTACTAAGCGAAAATGCGAAAGCCTGTCCACACTGCGGGTCTCCACGAGGTAAAGCGATAGGTATGAAAGGACGTAATGTTGCAGTTGCTTGGCTTCTATTTATTGGGGTGGTGCCTCTATATTATGCTTGGGAATTTATGACCCCGCAATTAATGCTTGTATTAGTTTTTTCTATTGTTTACGCTTTTATTATTTTGATCAAAAACAGAAATACATAATTTCTCTAATAAAATACAACTAAAATATTTTTTAACACATAATTAAACAAACGAGGTAAAAATGAAAGCTCTTGTACTGGCACTGTTAATCTGCTCCGGCTCTGTTTTTGGGCAAAAAATCGACAATTATTTTCCATTACAAAATGTTCAAATGAAATATCAGATATGTGTTGATGGACGTACTGCTAAGGAACGTGGTCTTAATAAAGAAACGTGGTGGCTTGATAAACCGTGGGTGGAAAATTATCGTTATGAGGGTATTCAGTTAGCTTGCGTGAAAAGGAATTTTATTGGAGATGAAATAGTGGAGATACAAGTCTTGTTTGAAGTAAGAAAAGACGGTGTTTTTGAAATCGGTTCAGGCGGCGGTATACTTCAAAACAATTATCAGAAGCATAATAACCCCTACCCATTATTAAAATATCCTATCAAGTTGAAGAAGCCTTGGAGTTATGGTGATGGAAAAAAGACAACATACGAAGTTGTGGAAAAACTAAATTCCTGTATCGTGGATAATACCGAATACGAGGATGTTATAAAGGTAAAAATAACTATAAATGATGGTGGCTCGATTCATACTTGGGCTATTTTTTACGCCAATGGAGTAGGCAGAATCAAAGAAGAATTTGACGGGAAAATTGGTGTTTATCTTATAAGTGAATAAACATTTTAACAGGATTTAATCTTTATGAAAACATTTATATTACTCCTAATATTTTTGCTTTGTGCATATTCTTTTGCGCAGGATACACAACTTACGTTTATATCGGATGTATCAGCGGCGGATCGTGATATATTAAATAATTATATGGACTATCCGCCTGAATATGTGACTCCATTACAGAGAGAAGCTTATGAATCAACAAAAGAGGGGAGAAAACAAGTTCGTATTTTGGACCATCAACGCGATAGTTTATTAAAAATCAGACATTATATAGGCGCATCAGTAAAAATAAATGAGTACTCCTTAGATAAAAAAGGATTTTGGATTGAAATTGGTTCTGTATCATGGTATCCATCGATAAGTGAATTAGGTAATCATCTTCACAAATTCCTTCTTTCAAAATATAACCATATACAAAATTTCATTTTTAAGAATATCCCTATTGACTTCAATGTCGATGATGCAGGCACAACAATCTATCAGTCTATTTTTATTCAGTGTCCTAAAAACTTAGCTTTTGAACTTGAAAATCAGCAAGTAGATTTAGAAATTTCCTTTTTGATTAAAGATATTCAAAGCGATGAAGACACTCCTTTCCAAACAAATAATGTGGTAGTCAAATTATCTAAAGAAGATAAACTTCTTTTCAAAAAAGCATATTAAGTTATCCTATCAACAAAAATCATTATGAAAGGCACATTCACAAATAACCTATTAACCTATGATTCCAAGATATTGTTTGGCAAAATAGCGAAAAGCAGCTAACTTTAGGTGCAGTTTGAGCGGATTTTACTAAAAATATCGGTTTTGTAAGTAATTTAATTTCAATGACTTATAGACAGTTAGATGGAATTTATTTGGTTTGGGCTTAGATGTGCGGAATGTGGCTATGCGCAAGTGATGTCCAAACATCCAAATGAACGCTATAACCTATAGTTAGGTGGACACTTCGACTACGCTGAGAGATCGACTATTTTGATAAAATCAGTTTCTATATTAAATAATCTCATCAAAGTAGTCCCATTGGGTAAGGTCGTTTTTGTCGTATTTATATTGGTCTTGCCGGTTGACACGCCACTTTTTTGTTTCATCTTGTATGATGATGCCGCCTATCAGGTTTTTGCCATTGGTGTTTTGGTTTTTGATGTATGCTTGCAACGCTTCGGCTTTTAATTTTGCGGCTGTCGCGGTGTTTCCCGCTTTGGTGTCGCCTATGAATAGTTTGCCGGATTTTAATTGAACTATATAGTCAGGGTAGAATGTTTGCGGCAATCCGTCTTCTTCGTATTTGACACCTAAAAAATCTTTTTTGCTTGAACCGTTTTTATACCACCATTCGATTTCATCCGATTTTTTTTCAATGAATTCTTCAAATTCGCGCTCGGGGGTTGAGCGATCTTTGGCTAAGTAACAGGGTTCATAGACGCTAAGTTTATAGTCCGATTTCTCGTCTGTATGCTGGTTGAAGAATTCGTCTTTTTTTATTTCCCATTCGTAAAATGTTTCTTCGATTTTACTTCTTATTTCTTCTTTTTTTATTGGTCTGTAAACTCCGGTGGCTTTACCAAGCAGTCTGCTGAAAGTGCCGATGTTTTGGTGATGCAGGAAAATGTTTTGAATGAGGATAATTCCGCCGTCTTCAAAGTTAATTCCGAGATATTTTCTAAACCACAGATAAATCGCGCCTTTTACCGTTGGTATCGAGCGTTTTGGCGCGAATCCGTTCAGGTTTTCATCAATTACTGAATGAAAAAAATCCATTAAATCATTACCCGACAATCTCGCAATCGCGGTTCTATCATCTCTTTTATTCAGTACGCCGAGCATTCCGTCAAAGTTGTCGCCTTGAATTTTTTTGTCGATAATTAATGTTTCGGCATAGGGTTTAATATCCGTGACGATTCCCCGCTCGTTGATTTTCATTCCAAATTCGGCGGTGTTAATCATCACGGGGTTTACTTCGATTCCGAATTCGGTGCAGAAGACTTCTTCAAGGACTTTATTAAAACTTATGGTAATATCGCCGAAATCGACACGGCTTTTGTAATATGACCGCAACCCCAAGGGACTATAGATGTTTTTTCGAGCCGCTTTCAGGTGCTTGATAATGTTGGGATTGTAATCCTCTTTCTTGACCGTGATGGTTTTCAAGTTCGTAAAGATATAGCCGGTATTGAGGGTTTCGTCATCATAGTGCTTTTGTTCGGGCATTCGCAAAATGCGACCAACCGTCTGCACTTCAAAAGTAAAACTCTTGATGTCGCGGAGTTTCACGAGGATGTGTGCTCTGGGGCAGTCCCATCCGGTGTCGATAGCTTGTTTAAATAGTAAAAATTCAACATCGCTTTGAAAATCCGATATTTCGTCTATGCCGTCGGATTTATCTTCGCTTAACCAGACCGCCAATTTTCCGTTAGATTCCGTGATCCCTTTGGCGGATAAGAATGATTCGATTACTTCCCGCTTGACTTCTCCGGCTTCCGCGTTTGGTAATTGAATCAGGCAAAGCGGATTAATATTCGAACCGGCATTCACAAAAGCTTCTTTGATCTCGATTCTTTTGTTAAATGCCGCTTCAAGGATTATATCCTGTGAGGTTTTCTCGTCATCGATTAAATCGCCAAGGCCTTCATTGATGATTAGTTCTTTTTTAATCATTCCCGCTTCAATCACGTCTTTGGGATCAACGAATACAAATTTTGCGATGCCTTTTGCCACATCCTTTCCCGAGGGCTGAATTTTGGGAGTTGCGCTCATCTCCAATGTGACATCGGCGTTGATGATTATTCTTAATTCATTTGTCCTTCGGGCCTCGCCGGCATAATGGCTCTCATCGATAATCAATATTATCTTCCGTTTATTTTTCGTGTTTATCAAAACTTCGATAAAAGAGACTTTCTCGCCATCGCGCATCAGTTTGTTTTTCCATTCGCCTTTTTGTTCACCCGAACTGTATTTGCTGTATAATTTTTCCCAGTTGACAACAACAACCTCGTTTTGTTCTATGCGGTTTTTACTGCCGAAATATTCTTGTTCGAGTAAAACGCAATTTGGGAAACCGTCAAATACTTTATCAAGTGATTTTTTGCTTTGAGCGTGCAGGTCGCCTTTGCCTATGCTTACCCAGAGGAAGCAAAAATCGGTGCCGGGGAGTTCTCTTATTATTTCCTCGATGAATTTCGCCATAATGAACGTTTTGCCGCTGCCGGTGGGGCTTTGGAAAACGCAAACTTTGTCTCGTGCGTCCTTTACTAACAATTCGGAAACCGCTTTCACGAGTTTCTCTATCGCGTTTACCTGATAGCCTATATTGCTGTATGTCATTGGTCGTTCTTAAAAATTCGTTTGTACACTTCAAATATTTTTTGAGGGATCGGTTCGAGACGGATGTTATTCCAAGCTGTGAACTTTGTTTCATCCAGACCGTGAGAGTCAACCGTGAAACAATACAAAACTTTCTCGCCTTTGAGTTTATTCATTTCTTCTTTTAGTTCATCTAACGTGTGGCTCGCGTATTTATAATACACCGCCAGATAGCGTTCGCGTTGCTCGAATATTTTCCAGTCAGGTGTTTCTTGTTTAAGATTGAAAATGCTTTCTTTAAGGCAAAGCATTTCGGTGCAACATTTGGTGATGTCTATTCTTAGTTGGTCCCTGTTGCGGTCGATTTTGACGAAAGAGGTTTTGAAATATTTGAGGTTGTCGTTGCTAATTATTTTTTTTAATCTTGGGTAACATACATCGTCTAAAATTTTTCCGTGACCGTTATTGTTTTCATTATTTGTGGCTAAAATGAATTTCCTTTTCCCATTGTCTCTTTGATTACAATCAATCACGGATTGTCCCGTTGTTCCCGAACCCGCAAAAAAATCTAATACAATACTGTCTTTGAAACCGGCAAACTCAATAATACGATTTATCAAGGAAGAAGGTTTTGGATTATTAAACAATTTTGCGCCGAGCAATTTTTCTAATTCTTGAGTTCCGTTTGTGGTTGTGCCAACATCATCCCATATAGATTTGGGAACAATTCCTTTTTTTTCAGCTTCTGTGAAATATCGTTTCAATTGAGGTTTTGATTTACCTTTTTTTCCGAAGATAATTCTGCCTTCACTGAAAAATTTATTATACTCTTCTTCGGTGGTTCGCCAGTGTCTTCCTGTCGGTGGCAAATATATTTTCCCTGTGTTTGGATTAGTAATCGGATATGTCAAATTTGGTCTTATGTCGGGTGCGTCAAAGGGGTCCGCAACCCAATTTCCACGATAGTCATTATCTGGATTGCTAAATTTTTCATCTGTCGCCATCAGACGATATTTTGTTTTATTTCGTTGCATAAACGATATACTCTTGCAATAAAACATTGTATGATTATGGTTTAGTGAAACAATCGTATCGTTTGAAACCGATTTTCTTGAGTTCCAAATAATATCTATAATAAAATTTTCTTCGCCAAATATTTTATCGCAAAGTAATTTTAACTGAGCAAATTCATTTTCATCGATTGATATAAAGATAGTGCCTCTCTCGCTTAATAAATTTTTCGCGAGTTCAAGGCGTTTGTTCATAAAATTGAGCCACTTGCTGTGCCGCCAAATATCTTCTCTTTCTACATATTTATCGTTGTAAATAAAATCATTGTTCCCCGTATTATAAGGCGGGTCAATATAAATAAGATCAATCTTGCCTTTATGAGTGTAGTTTAATACCGATAATGCGTGGTAATTATCGCCTTCAATTAGTATGTGAGTTGGTTGGTTTTCATCGGTAAAAATTTCTTTGCCTTTAACTTCCGTCAATACGGGTAGATTGTCCTGACAGTCGGTTACCACTTTTTCGGGTACCCGTTCTTCGTCCCAAACTAAACCGTATTGTTTCTTTTCTTCGAGTTTTTCGATAACTTCGAGGAGTTGTTCCTTTGTAAGGCTGCTGTAATCTTTTTTTTGCATTTGCCGAGTTTTAGTTTCAAAATAAATGCCCCTATGCAAAGGGGAACAAATACATCCCTATTCCCCGTTTAGAATCCGCTCAACGAGGGAATAGAACCGCATTTGTTTATCTAAGTTGCAAAAGTAACTGTTTTTCATATCCCAAGCAATTTGTTTCAGTGAAATTTTGAATTTTATGAAATGAAAAGTAATGATACGCGGATTTGAACCCAAGGCACGAACGGGAGCTTTTACCTGAAAGCGGACGGGCAGATTGAATTTTCCAAACTTGATGGAAACGGGACGGCAGTATCTAATTTTGGCATAGACGGGGAATGGAATTTCAACGTGGACTGCGGAAGCGATGTAAACATACGAACGCTGAACGGGACAGAGGTTGTCTCCGAAATCAAGATGAACACGGACGGGATAACCATTAAGAATAAAGACAAGAATACTATCGTTATGAAAGACGCGGGTATGGTTGTTACAGCGGAGAAGATAAGCATAGGCGACAGCGGAGAGACAATCAAGAAGATACTTTTAGACTTAATCACCGCTATTAAAGCAATGACACTTATGACCAATATGGGCGCAACGATAGCACCGCCAATTAACATCGCGGATTTCGAGGGCATAAAAACGAGAATAAATACATTTATGGAGATTTCATAATGCCGTTAGTAAAAACAGTCTTAAAGCAGTCAATAGAGTTATCTATAAAAGATTTAATTACCAACTTACAGAGCCGCACGAATACACAGGAAGCCGCGGACGCGTTCGCGAGCGGGCTCGCGAGCGGGATTGCAGACGCGGTTGATACATATATTAAAACAGGGATAGTAACCTTCCCCGCCGGCACCGTGGTAGGAGTATGTCCCCCGGGTATTGCAGGCGGGCCTTTGACATTAGGCGCGGCTACAGGGGGGACAATAGCTTGAAACAAAAATTTGCAATACCAAGAGCGGATTACGTTGTTTTTCAATTGGTTAGTATGACAGCGAACAGCACTCAAATAGAGGTTATAGATACAATATATCTTGCTTTACTACCGGAGAATTTCAGCTACGGACTGCAAAGCAGGGACAGCATAACAAAAACGCATAGCACCACGTTTATAAACCAAGTTGATTTAGCACCCGAGAGAGTGCGCATAAGCGGTATATTCGGACAGGAAAGACGCTTAATGGCAGGCACTTATATGGACGGGTGGAGCAGGCTTAAACAGTTCGAGGAAACTATTGTCAGGCAGTCAAAGCAGAATGATAACGGTACATACTATTCAATAAATTACTACGATTACCTGTTCCAGAGATTCGGAACTATTAATATAAGCGATTGGAGCATAGACGGAAACGCGGCTTCAAACACGCGAATGATTAAATACTCTCTTAATTTTGTTATTACCGGAGATTTGGTACTTGTCAAGGAGCAGGACAATATGCTCACCGCGTTACAGTATGTTTATTCACCTGTTGATGGTATTTATAAAAAATTAATAGACGAGGCCGAGTCACTAATAGCAGATAGTCCAATGATAAGCGAAGGACTGGAGATACTGCAAATTACGATGGAGGCAGCAAGCGCGCTGGTAGATGTCGCGTGCGTGATTTCATCGGCATATTCCGCGATAAGCGGGATTGTTCCGACTGTTAGATCGGCATACACCCAAGGAGTTGCCCAACCCGCGATGAAAGTAATTAAGGCAATATTTTGAATTCCGCCGATACAATTTACAAGAACGCTGCTTTACTTGAAAAAACCACGTTAGCCGCGTTATACAAGTTAAACGCGGTAACGGACGAGTATGATACCGATAACACGTCACAGATAGCCCGAAGCCTTGAAATAATATTATGCCAAGCAAGAATGATGCAAGTATATGAGCGGTTCGCTAAACTAAGTAAGGAGGATTTTATCACCCTTACATCGGGAACGAGCGGCGGGATGATCCTTGCCGAATATATCGTGAAAAGCTATGAATCACCGGGAACTATTGCCGCTAAGTTCGGGATGAGTTTGGCTGAATTAACGGAGCTGAATAATATGACATCGGACGGCTTTACAGCGGGAACGGTTATAAGCGTGTACGTCCCGGGAAAAACTATGACCATAACGAAAGACGATATACCGGTATTCGGAACGCATAGAGGAAAGGGTATATTAGGTGCTGATTTACCGAAAGAACCGATTATTCTAAACGGTGATTTAGCGGTATTAGACAATGACGATACATTCACGCAGGGAATGGATATTCTAACGAGAACAGTCAAAGGTGATTATCCTATGCTTGATTTTGGAATAACAGACTACACGGGCAGTGATTTACCGTCCGATTTAGTAGATAATTTACTCACTACCGAGCTGATGGCACAGTTAGGCACGGACAGCAGGATTGCAAGAATAGACACGTTTGTAATAGAACGGCAGACAGGCGCAGTATTGCCGAGGATTACTTTAACGTCAATAAAAGGATACGCGGATAATGGTTAATTGTCAATTGTTAATGATAAATGATAAAACAGGAGTTTTGGAATGATTAAGAAAGCGGAAGATATACAGTCGGGATTAATTGTTGATTTTATAGCGGCACAGCCAAAGGTAACTTTTGTCGGGCTTAACTCGGTTATACGCGGGATTTTTTATGCTATTGCAAACGTCCTTTCCGATATATGGAACGACATAACGCAGGAAAAGCGTAAGAACCAGCTCCAGACGGCAAAGGGTGCAGATCTTTATACCATAGCGGCGTGGTCGAATATCAGTCCGCGTGGAGCAGCGAAAGCAAGCGTGGTGCTTGTATTTAACGGGACAAGCGGAACGGTAGTGCCGTTAGGAACGCGGGTAAAGTCAGCCGTGAATAACGCGGTATATGAAACGGCTAATGCAATCACGATAGGCAGGAACAGCATCGGGACACCTATTTTAAGCAACACGCTTGGAGATACCGTGCTTGGTACATCCCTGCTTACCGGCGCGCAGGCTAAGGTACAGGCGGGCGATATAAACGCCTTAGTTACACCAATAACAGGCATAACTTCAGTGGTTAACCTTGTTCCAAGCACGGGCGGCGATGACGCGGAAACGGACGAGCAAGTGCGGAGCAGGGTGATTGCAAAGAATGAAATTTACTCGCAGGGCGTGCAGGGCTATTACGTAGCGATGGCGCAGCAGGCAAATGAAGACGTGCTTACGGCATACACGCGGTTTAATTACGCGGCTGATCGCGTTGATTTATTTCTATTACGGCGCGGAAGCGGTAGTTTCAGCTCCGATGAATTACTTGCTCTTTCAACTTATTTAGAAAAATTTAATAAAGGCGGGCAGGTTATAAAATGCTATAATTGCGAATCGCGGGAAATAGCGGTAAATATCGAAATTACAAGTTTAATCGGGATCACGGCGGATCAATTATACAAGGACATCGCGGTTTCGCTTTCCGATTATATAGACAGGCAATGTTTAGCATTCGGAGCGGACGTATTAGCATCCAAAATAATAGACACTGTTTTGAATAATACAAACGTGCTTGAACTTGATTTAGCAACTTTCACGGTCAACGGCGGGCTGACTGATGTTCAATGCGATACTACAAAAATACCCCGCTTTTCGCAGTTAACAGGAAAGATTAACGGAGTTTCTATGAGTACACTTACTTTCTTGCAGAGTTATTATGCCTGATGTGAATGATGTTCTTTCGCGTATAAAGAAGTATCTACCGAAATTTATTGTTTGGACAGCGGACTTAGAATCTGTTATTAGAACTATCGGCTCGAAAATAGTTGACATTATATCCGCGCTGCAAAACTTCTCAACTTACCGTTACACGGGGAGAGGGCTTCTGCTCACGGCGGACGAATTAGGAGTAATACGTACCGGACTTGAAACAGAGGAAGAAATAAGAGGGCGGGTATTGCAGCATCACGAAGCGGCGAAGCGGAGAGGAACTCTTGATGGGATAAAAAACGATATAGCGCAGTTTCTTTATATCAATCCAAGTGATGTTATAATAACAAGATTTGGGCCGGATAATTGCGGCGAAATAATAGACAGGACGTATGAAGGAATAGACGACTACGCGGATACTGAAGACCGTAATCGCGTTATAAAAGCGGTTATTAATAGGACAGTGCCTATTAATACAGTTGATATAGAGAAGATACGGCAGCGTGCTATACCGCTTGGTTATATATTTGAATTAACTATCAGCGGCGTTGATAGCGACCCCGCGTTAGACAGGGCGCGAAGACCGGACGAGAACTACATACTGCTCGTCAGGCAGGGAGATGGTACAATACTAACGATTTGGACTACAACATTATACGATTACAACTACGTTACCTTGAGTGATGGAACACAAGGACTAATTACCAATGGTTAATTATCAATGAATTATAAATTATAAAATAATAAAGAATAGGAACACTTATGAAATTTAATTATTTGCCGGCTTTAAAAATGGGTTCTTTGGAACGCGAACGGCAGCAGCTTTTCAGCACGGAAACAGACAGCAATATACTTGCCGCTATGTTCGAAACAGCGGGCTTAATCCCGCCGATAGATACCGGCAGCGGATGGCTCACATCCGCAATAGGTACAAGTCCGCAGCATCTTGCAATCACCGGCGGCGGTGCAGTTTTAGCGGACGATGCCGGAGTTTTACATCTCATTTCCGACCGCGCAACGCGGGAGGTGGTTGGCACGGGAGAATTAGGCGCGTTTCCGGCAGGCAATTATAACGTCTATTTACATTTTATTGCCACGAGCGATGAAAAAGGGACGGTTAGCAAATTCGACGCGACAACAATTATAGGCTACGGGACAGAGTTTACCAAGATATTAGCGATAAACAGGGATATTATTATCGGGGGCAATCGTTACACCGTTTTATCTGTAACAGATGATACACATTTAACTGTTCAAAGCAATTTACCTGCTATTACCGGCGCAAAATTTCAAATAGGCGGCTGGTTTATCGAGGATAAATCTACAATGGACGAAAGAAAAATATACGTGAACGATCAGTACGAGTATCTTGTTACCGCTTCAACATTAACAGGAAACCATTATAAGATTGCAACATTCCATTCAGACGGGACAAGTATTTCTGCTTTAACAGATACAAGGGCGACAGCCGTTGCAGTGTACAGGAGCGGTGACAGCTCAATTATTACCGCTAAGATAGCTGATAACTCCGTTACTAATGCTAAAATGGCCGATAACTCTGTTGGTACTGCTGAAATTATTAACGGGAATGTTACTATCGATAAGATGGCTAATAATTCTGTTGGCTTTAATCAGGTATTAAATAGTTCTCTGGACGCTACAAAATTTATTAATAGCGCGGTTACTACACCTAAGATAGCCGACAATGCAATTACTACACCTAAGATAGCTAATGGCAATATTACTTTCAATAAGATGGATAATAATTCTGTTGGCGTTTATCAGTTAATCGATAGTTGCGTGGAGACTACAAAACTTACAAATGGCGCGGTTACTCACGAAAAAATGCACAGTGACTCCGTTGGTACTGCTGAAATTATTAACCTAAATGTTACTACTGATAAGATAGCAATAGGTGCTGTTCACGGCGGTACAACCGGAACAAACGCGTCAGCTCAAATAGCTTACCAAACCATAACCACAGAGAATATTGCTGATGGTGCTATAACCGAGCTTAAAATACATAACGAATCGGTTTCTGCGCAAAAAATCAAATCCCAGCTAAAAACTCTATACTCCTCCGTAGATGATGGTGATGGCGGATATACTGTTTATAATGATTTAACGGTTACACCCGATTATATAGGACAGATAGGCATTACTGGAGAGGATAGCCGTTTTTATATTGCAATATCTAAGACCGGCACAAAATGGAGAAAGTTATTATCAAATACTGAAATAGTTAGAGATGATATTGCTGATAGCTCCGTTGGTACTGATAAGATAGAAATAGGTGCTGTTCACGGCGGTACAACCGGAACAAACGCGTCAGCTCAAATAGCTTACCAAACCATAACCACAGAGAATATTGCAAACGGTGCAATTACTACTAATAAGCTCGATAGTACATTACAGGGCTCCATAGGGGAGCATCATACACACGCGTCCGGTTCTTGGGATATAACAGCAGTTGCTAATTCCCTTAGTCATTGGGGTACAACTTTAGGGGTAAGTGTAGGCGGAATAACTGGTGGTGTTGATGGAAGTGGCGCGGCAACAGGAGCTATAGCTGCAAACACTATAGTTACAGGGAATATTGCAAACGATGCAATTACTCCTGCTAAAATGGGGAGCCAATATTATAGTGCTAGTGAAGTACAGCTCACGAATAACGAGTGCATACCTACCTACGTGGGACAATTCTGCTGGGCAGACGATGATCCCACTAAAGGATATGTTGGAATAAGCACAACAGATTCACCTTATTGGAGAAAAATAGATCATACACATAGCAATAAATCTACTCTTGATGAATATACTCAATCCAATACGAATATAGCAGATGCAGTATCTAAAAAACATACACATTCCAATTTAACCGCTCTTGGTAGAATAGCTGAATCAGGGACAGATTTAACAATTGGAGACGGATACACAGGTAATACTTACTTAAAAGGGGCTGTGCATATACCAACTACTATGATGGGAGGGGCTGTATATGGACGTATTGTACATAAAACTACAAATTATACAGTGGATAACGATGGAGCTGGAGATTATACTATAATTTTTGATGTGTCCAACGGTGAACATATATTAACTCTCCCCGAAATAACAAGTGCCAATATCGGGCGGATTCTAAACATAACAAGCATAGGAACTGGGGGGCAAGATGTGGTAATTAATGCGCATACCGGTCAAATTTTTGACCATAATGGGGCCTCTCAATTAAGGCTTGTTGATCCGGGACTTCGCGTTACAATACAGGCTTCTCTATATGGGGCTACATACAATTGGTCAATCTTATCTACATAATATGCTAATTTCATACACTCTCGAACAATCTATAACCATAAAATAGAATATTAAGGAACAACCAAAATGAGTTTAAATAATCAAACACCAATAAAAGTAACGCGGACAGGAACGAACGCGGACGGCAACGCGATACTTACTATAAAAGAATTTGAGACAGGCGATGTGCTGTCGATAGAACACGGCGGAACGGGTGCTGATACACTTGAAGGACTTATCGCGGGTATCGCGACTGCTGAAATACCGGACGGCTCAATAACTCCGGCAAAATTGGACGCGCAAACAAGAAACTTAACTTCTTTATCTGATATACCGGACTATTTAGGGCAGCCCGGCGTTCTTGGCGGAACGAGGTACATAGCCAATTCTTTGTCTGCCGGCACCAAGTGGGTTGTCTATGCCGCCGGCAGTTCCTACACTGATGTAGGTACTACAGGGGCAAGCGGGCTTATGACATCCGCGGATAAGACGAAACTTAATAACCTGCCCGCTATAACAAGTCTTTCAGATAATATCACTATACCAAGCGGTGTACTGACTGTTGCTAATGCAGTAGCGGGGACATCCGCGGGGCTTATGACATCCGCGGATAAGACGAAACTTAATAACCTGCCCGCTATAACAGGGCTTGCAGATAATGTTACTATACCAAGCGGTGTACTGACTGTTGCTAATGCAGTAGCGGGGACATCCGCGGGACTTATGACATCCGCGGATAAGACGAAACTTAATAACCTGCCCGCTATAACAAGTCTTTCAGATAATATCACTATACCAAGCGGTGTACTGACTGTTGCTAATGCAGTAGCGGGGACATCCGCGGG
>CAIYTF010000172.1 GCA_903929035.1 uncultured Ignavibacteriales bacterium | reverse complement strand
TGTGGATTTTTGGGATATTCGCGAGAAAGAGGAAGCCTTGGGATTTCTTACATTTTGGTGTGATATGGTAATGGAAACGGATATACAGCCTTTTAAGAAGTTTGTGAGTACATTAAAGGCGCATTGGTCGGGTATAGTCAATTTCATCGATTCTCGGATTAACAGCGGTATTTTGGAAGGTATCAATAACAAAATTCAACTTGCCAAACGAATGGCAAGAGGCTATCGCAATATGACTAACTTTACCAATATGATTTACTTCATTGCCGGTAAGTTGCAATTTGATTACCCACACTATCCGTTATAGAACCGAATATTGTATAAATCAGGAATTAACGATGACAAAAGAAAAAATATTAATTGATGGTATGTCCTGCAATCACTGTGTTATGGCTTTAAAACGAGAGTTAACGGATGTGCTGATAAAAATAGAAGAAGCCGGAATCGGATTTGCATCTATTGAGTATGATGAATCTGTAATTTCACGTGAAGCTATAAAAACGGCTGTTGAAGAAGCAGGGTTTGTATATAATGGCGAAGAAGCTTTAGGCAAATAATATGCGTGTTTCATTTCCGGTTGAAGGTATGACCTGCGCGAGTTGTGTCGCGCGTGTTGAAAAGGCAATAGCTAAGGTAGATGGTATTTCCGAAGTTACGGTTAATCTTGCAACCGAGATGGCATCTTTCGAAATAGATTCGAATAATTTTTCACCAGAGTCTCTTATTACTTCCATCGAGCGTTATGGTTATCATATTGACGTTTCATCTCTTACTACTTCTAAAACACGAAATAGAGGCAGAGAGCAAAGTAACATTTTCAAAAAAGAAGAAACCTCACTCAAGAAAGATTTTTTAACAGCACTTGTTTTAACTTTGCCAATTTTTATACTCAGTATGACTACAATGTTCGAGCAGGGAGCAAACTTAATTTCACTTTCTCCGGATATCCTAAACAAATTGCTTTTAGTGCTTTCGACTCCTGTAATGTTTTTGCCCGGCAAAAGGTTTTTTTCTTCATTCTGGAACAACACTAAACATTTCGCCGCTGATATGAATTCATTAATCGCGGTTGGAGCAGGTTCGGCATATCTTTATAGTGTATTGGTTACTTTATTTCCTGAATACATAGGAATGCACCACGCGCCCCACACTTTCTTTGAAACTGCCGCTGTCATAATCACCTTTATATTAATGGGGAAATGGCTTGAGGGCAGATCAAAAGAAAAAACCACCGGTGAAATTAAAAAATTATTTGAACTTCGTCCTGACACTGCAGCTGTAAGACGGGAAAATAGTATAGTTACAATTCAATTAAGCGATTTAGAACTTGGTGATATTGTTATAGCTAAACCCGGTGAAAAAATTGCTGCCGATGGAGTAATTACCGAAGGTTCCTCTTTCATTGACGAATCTCTTGTTTCCGGAGAAAGTTATCCTGTTCATAAAAAGGTTTCTGACAAAGTTACCGGCGGTACATTAAACAAAAACGGATATATTGAATTTCAAATTACAGCACTTGGCGAAAATTCAGTTCTCGGGAAAATAATACAAATAGTTGAAGAAGCTCAATCTTCTAAAGCACCTGTTCAAAATCTTGCAGATAAAATTGCATCGGTGTTTGTTCCTGTTGTTATTCTCATAGCCATAATCACCTTTATTGGCTGGTATTTCTTCGGAGTTTCTGAATATTTGTTCGCGACAGCAATGATGCGATTTGTTGCAGTCCTTATTATTGCTTGTCCCTGCGCGCTTGGACTGGCAACGCCAACCGCGATAATTGTTGCCTCTGGTACCGCGGCACGAAAGGGTATCCTCATCAAAAACGGAGAAGCCTTGGAAACCGCCCATTCAATCACTACTATGGTTATGGACAAAACCGGAACCCTCACCATTGGAAGGCCTGAAGTTGTTAATGCTTCACTCGTAAATTTTGACAATTCTTTTATATTGTGTGCATTATCGGCACTCGAAAGCAAATCCGAGCATCCGCTTGCTTTGGCTATTATTGAATATTGCGCATCCAAAGGTATATCAAATTGCCGCGGGGAAAATTTTAAAAGTATTCCGGGTATGGGAATTAGCGGAGAATATGAGGGCAAAAAAATAAAAATAGGCAGAAAAGAGTTTGCAAAACCTTTAGAAGGTTTTGCCTCTAGCAATCTTACATCAATTGTTTCGGTTATACATATTGAAATCGACAAAACTCCGGCGGGACTTCTAATTATCGCGGATTCACTAAAAGCACACTCGCTGCAAGCTATTCAACAACTTAAGAATATGGATATTAAAGTTGTGTTACTTTCCGGGGACAATGAAAACGCTGTTCAATTAACTGCAAAAGAACTTGGTGTTGATGAATACTACTCACAAGTTATGCCGGAAGGAAAAGCAAAAGTGATTGAACAATTACAAAAACGTGGTGAAGTTGTGGGAATGATTGGCGATGGCATTAATGATACACCTGCACTGGCAATGAGTAATGTTGCCTTTGCCGTAGGTTCAGGGACTGATGTGTCCATCCAAACAGCTCAGATAACAATTCTTAATGATGACATTCGGGCAGTCAGTCAGGCTGTTGCACTATCGAAGAAAACACTCAGAATTATAAAACAAAATCTTTTTTTGGCATTTATATATAACATTATCGGCATACCCCTTTCAGCTTTCGGCTATCTTGACCCAATGATTGCTGCATTAGCAATGTCGCTCAGCTCGGTGTCTGTTATTAGTAATTCATTACGCCTACGGAAGTTTACTGACAAACAATAATCAGTTCTTTCTCTTCCTGAACAAAAAGATAATAACAATAATCAAAACAGTTCCGGATAGATAGAAAATCCATACAGGAGTTTCTTTCAATTTAAATGCCCTGTAAGTAACAGAAATAGTTTTTCCTTTACCAAGTTCAGCCAGCGAATATGTCCAAATATAATTATTTTTCTTTGGGTCAAACTTAGTGGCATTGTGAGTTATCATCTCGCCCGGAAAACTATAAATAAATGTCACGTGGAACCGCGATGCATCAATTGCCATTCCGGAAGCTGCTGGAGGAATATACTGTGTAAATATTTTTTGTCCTACTGCCCCATCCTGCAAAGAAAAATTTGATTCCGCGAAAGGTTTTGTTTTATTTAGTGAATCAATATGGGTAAAACTCAAAGTGATATCAACGTGGTATGTCATATTAGTTGTATCAATAAAAGTTTTTATTTCTTTTAGTTTGATAAACTTTGAAGTAAATGATTCCTTGAGTGAATCCTTGTTGAAAAAAGAAATTTCCTTAACTGATGACAGCGAGGCGGAATCTTGTATCTTCATCCAATATCGGACAGACATATCTCCCGAACCATTTGGGTTAAGGCTTACTTCTTGTTGATAATCCAAACAACCGGCAAATAGCCCTGTAAGGATAATCAATATATAAGAAAATCTAATACTTTTCATTTTACCTTGAAATATTTGAAAACAAATTATAGAATTTTTTAATCTTTTTTATTAAGTTAGAATACTTAATTTAATAATGAAAACAATTACTATGCCCACTTACGATTATATATGCGAAGACTGCCAATATTCATTTGAACACTTTCAATCTATGAACTCTGAACCACTCGAAGTCTGTCCAAAATGCGGCGGGCATATAAAGAGAAAGATTGGCGCGGGGTTAAGCCCAATCTTTAAGGGCAGCGGATTCTATCAAACTGACTATAAGGCAGCTCCTGTCGAAACAGGCTCCTCTGCTACAACCAAAGTTCCTGATAAAACTGAAACACCTGCGGTAGAATCAAAACCTGCTCCGGCTTCTCCACCTCCGTCTTCAAAAGAATAACTTTTAAAAAACAAGAAAGGCTGACCCTATTCAGGAACAGCCTTTCGCGGTTATAAACCTTCCAGCTATTCTACTTGCAGTAAATAGCGTTCAACCTGCGAAGCTGATTCTGATTTCGGATAATTCTTTTTGATACTTTTTAACGCGTCTTTCGCGTCATCATTTTTGCCGGTTTCAATAAAATTTATTCCCGCGCTTAATAAATATTGCGCGTTAAGAACATTAGATTGACTGACCTTAGACGCCTTTAAATAATATTCAGCAGCTTTTTCAATCTCATTTTTTGCTTCATAACAAGCCGCCATTCCTGCTATTGATGCTGCTTTCAAATGGTCAATCCCGCCGCCGTAGCTGTCAAAAGTCTTCAAAGCAAGGTCATATTGTTTCAGGTTGTAATAAGAGTTTGCCAGATAAATTTTTGCTGTCTCACCGGATTCAGTAGAACCATTTTCATCAACTATTTTCTTTAGTCCTTTTATTTTCAATGCCTGAACTTGTTTTCCGTCAATAGCATCCTGATACGCGCTTTGGTTATAAAGAGTTATCACCTGACTTAAATCAGCACTTGCCTGCTCATTGCCCTTCTTGCGGCTATTAACAAATAAAACTATTCCGACTACAATAATAGCTACCGCGCCAATACCAATCGAAAGGTATTTTTTTTGGTTATTTACAAACTGAACTGCTTTATAATAAAAAGTAACCAAAACATCTTGCTTGATATCTTTTCGTGAAATCTTTTTCTTTTTCGCTAACATCTAATTATTTATATCCTTGTAATTATAAAATTCTAAATTGCATACCTAATATGATTCGAATATATCCACGCCCTGCTGTCCATAAATGCTTCAACCCGATAAATGCCCGGTTGATCAACAGGAATAAACTCTTCCTCTTTCATATATTCGCCATACATTTCACCGTTCCGAATGATACGAAACATTCCTCCCGATTTTGGCAGTTTTATTGACAGCTTAACCGCTTCACCTTCAGGAATGGTCTCACCCATCTGAAATATTTGCTTTCCTCTTTGAACCACAAACTTAAATCCTTTTGCATCAGCAACAGAATGATTTGCAACAAAACTTCTTCCTTTAGCAAGCGCATTGCATATTTCTTGATTTACTCCCTTTATTCCGGAAACTGAAATAATATTTTGAAAAGTATGACTTAGTAAAATATGAGTTCTTATTGATTTAAACAATACCTTGTAAGGGAAAACTTCGACCTCAAAGAATCCCATAATATTCACTTTATGAGCGTGTACATCAATTCCGCCAAGCGCGGGCAGTTTTCTTTTTAGATTAATGTTATCCCAAATTGCAATTGCATCAGGTGAAGGGGCTTTAATGGATTTTAGAGGGTGAAGAAATAATTCATATTTATTTTGTTCATTAAGCTGTTCCATCCACTCTGACATATGATTCCATATCTCAATACCTGTAAATAGCTCCGTGTTCCATTCAGTCCACGGATAGGATGGATATTCTTTTGATACACATCTTTTTTCTGTCGGGTGAGCAACAAAAGTGATTCCCTGTTGTTCCTTTATAATTTTCAAATACTCATTTGCAGCTAAACGGGTAGGCAGAGTATCATTAGTGCCAAAAACTAAACAATGATTCTTATTTTCTTTATCATTAATTTCATACCCTGCCATCAGGTATGTATCCCCGTGCATACCCTCATATCCCTCTCGTTTTGCACGAAGAGTGTTATGGTCAGTTAGGATAATATAATCAACTTCGGCTTCTTGTGCAGCCCTAATAATATCCTCAATTTTACCTGTACCATCGGAATAATTCGAGTGAATATGAATCGCTCCCGAATATTCAATCACTATTTCTAAATTCTTTATTCATATTCCTCAAAAATAGCAACTGTTTAGGTCAAAACGCCATAAAAAATGATTGCGAGATAATAATATTTCGTATTATTGAAATATACTAAAAAATAAGGTTCCGCGGAAAATTAGGGGCGGAGAAAACAAATACGCGGTAATAGTCGAGCAAGGTAAAATCCCCATAATGTGAATTTAAAACCTGCCTATTGAAATTATTACCTGAAAGAGGTTTTTTTTTGGAATAATTTTTACCGATTATTACTGTTACAATTTACTTTATTATGGAAATTTGATGCAAGACGAAACATTCGATATAGAAAAAATATTAAAACGCTCTAAAATGGGCGTTGAATTGGAAGGTATAAATACAGTCGCTATTATCGGTGCCGGCATTATGGGGCAGGGTATCGCGCAAACAATCGCGTCTTCAGGATTTGAGGCTATGCTTGTGGAACGTGACGAGGAAACTCTCCGGTTAGCTCAAGAATCACTTTCTGATTCAATTGACAGGGAAATTAAACGATGGGCAATGACTGCATCCGAAAAAAAGGCTATTATGAGCCGTATCAAATGGGCAACAGATATAAAAGATGTTGCTGATTTTGATTTGATTATTGAAGCGGTTGATGAAGATTTTGACTTAAAAGTTTCTATATTTAAAAAACTTGACGCGATAGCGAGTCCGCATACTATTTTTGTATCAAATACGTCCACTCTTAGTCTGACCAAAATAGCGGAATCAACAAAACGTTCTGACAAAATAATAGGGATGCACTTTCTTCAGCCGGTGCCCAAAATTCCACTGGTTGAATTAGTGAAGGGATTAGAAACTTCTAATGAAACAGTGAAAGCGATTAAAATATTTGCAAAAAAAATCGGTAAAACCGCTATTGAAGTATATGAGTATCCCGGATTTGTTACAACGAGGGCAATTGTTCCGCTTTTGAATGAAGCAATGTATATACTGCTGGAAGGCATCGCTGAGGCAAAGGATATTGATACAGCAATGAAATTAGGATACAATTTCCCGAACGGCCCGCTTGAAATGGCTGATAGTATGGGACTTGACGAAGTACTCGCGTGGATGGATACCTTGTGGAAAACACTTGGCGAACCACGCTACCGTGCCTGTCCGATTTTGCGCAAACTCGTGCGCGAAAAAAAGCTTGGAAGAAAAACAGGTGAGGGATTTTATCGGTATGACTCCGATGGGAAAATCTTAAATTAATTGTTAATGCTTTTTATCAATGGTTAATTGAATATCGCGGAATATTAATAACCATTTACAATTGATAATTTACCACTAAGGACTCGTTAAGAAATAACCATAACACTTTCTCCCGCGAAGACCGCAAATGGTTACACGTTGGAAGATTAAAGGTTATTTTTTTTATGCCCCCTAATGAGTTCACTGTATAAAGCCCAAAAATAGCTTTTTCGGTTTCGATTTTGGCAAAAAGAAAAATAAAATACACCTTTTTTCAGCGGAATCATTAACAATTAATAATTTACCATTAACAATTAATTAAAAGGATTATATGAAAGTTTTAGTAATAAATTGCGGCAGCTCTTCATTAAAGTATCAGTTCTTTGATACAGTACAAAAAATAGCTTTAGCAAAAGGATTAGTAGAACGCATCGGAATGAGCGGTGCGGTACTTACGCACACGCGGTATGACGATGACAGCATCAGCATTGTCGGCGAAATTTTAGATCATTCAATCGCGATTGAATACGTGCTGGCAGTTATGCTGAGCAAAAACCACGGTGTTATTGAAAATAAAGAAAACATTGATGCCGTGGGACACAGAGTTGTTCACGGCGGCGAAACATTCTTTGGTTCGGTGCTTATTACCGATGAAGTTTTGAAAGTGCTACAGGATAATATTGAGCTTGCGCCGCTGCACAATCCGCCAAACATAAAAGGGATTCAGGCGTGTATGCACGTGATACCGGCCATACCCCAAGTGGCTGTGTTTGATACAGCATTTCATACAGGGATGCCTCCCGAAGCTTTCCTATACGGCATTCCTTATGAATTGTATAAACGCCATAAAATTCGCAGGTATGGTTTTCACGGAACATCTCACCGATTTGTTTCAGAAAGCGCGGCAAAATTCTTGGGCAAGCCCATTTCTGAATTGAAATTAGTTACGGCGCATCTTGGGAACGGCTGCAGTATGGCCGCTGTAAAACACGGTGTTTCAGTTGATACATCAATGGGTTTTACCCCGCTTGAAGGACTTTTAATGGGAACTCGCTCCGGCGATGTTGATCCTTCTGTCATTCTATATGTAATGGGAAAAGAAGGGTTATCGCTTTCGGAAGCAAACACCTTATTAAATAAACACAGCGGATTAATTGGCATAAGCGGCGAAAGCAGCGATATGCGCGAAGTAATTGCAAGTATGAATGATGGGAACAGACGTTCAAAAATCGCGTTCGATATGTTCACATATCGAATTAAAAAATATCTTGGTGCTTATGCAGCCGCGATGGGCGGATTGGACGCGTTTATTTTTACCGGAGGTATTGGTGAGAATGCTGCCGATGTACGTACTGCAGTTTGCCGTAATTTGGAATTTCTGGGAGTGGAACTTGACCCTGAGCGCAACACCAAACGTGCTGAATTAATTTCGAAAGATTCCTCGCGCGTTAAAGTATTACGGATACCGACCAATGAAGAATTGGTTATCGCGTTGGATACCGCGGAGATTGTTGATAAAGGTTAATTATCAGTTTCACCAATCCATTATTCATTCCGCATTTTTTCTTATATTTCCTTGTAAGTTTTCATTATTAATCACACTCGAAGAATTATGCAAGAAATCGCAAAAGCCTATTCAGCAGCTGGCATTGAAGATAAATGGCATTCCTATTGGACCAAGCACAAATTATATAAATCTACTCCGGATAAACGTACTCCATATACGATTGTGATTCCTCCCCCGAATATCACGGGGATGCTTACAATGGGACACATTCTTAATAATACGCTTCAGGATATTTTTATCCGGCATAAACGTATGCAGGGCTTTAATGCTTGCTGGGTTCCCGGCACCGATCACGCGTCTATCGCGACAGAGACAAAAGTAGTTAACGCGCTTCAAGAACAGAATATCGACAAATATATAATAGGGCGCGAAGAATTTCTCAAGCATTGTTATGAATGGCGCGACAAATACGGCGGCATAATAATCAGGCAATTGAAAAAACTTGGCATTAGCTGCGATTGGGATCGTGAACGTTTCACGATGGACGAACACTACTACGTGCAAGTCATCAAAACATTTGTTGATTTATATAATGAACAGAAAATATATCAGGGCTATCGCCTCGTGAATTGGTGTCCTGTTTCCAAGTCGGCTATTTCCGATGAGGAAGTTATTCCGCGCGAGGTAAACAGTTCTCTATGGTATCTTCGTTATCATATTGCAAATAGCAAAGAATATATTGTAGTCGCGACAACCCGTCCTGAAACTATGCTCGGCGATACGGGCGTTGCGGTTAATCCAAATGATGAAAGGTATCGGAAATTTATCGGGATGAAAGTTCTGCTTCCGATTGTAAATCGTGAAGTTCCGATTTTCGCGGATGAATTTGTGGATATGACATTTGGCACCGGTGCAGTTAAAGTAACTCCCGCTCACGACCCAAACGATTATGAAATGGGTAAACGGCATAGGTTAGAGTTCATTAATATTTTTAACGAGGATGCGACTCTCAACCACAATACTCCCAATGATATGCAGGGAATGGACAGGTTTGCCGCACGTAAATTAATTGTTGCCCGTTTTGAAGAATTAGGGCTATTAGAAAAAATAATTCCTCATACGCATAATGTAGGCTATTCTGAACGCGGCGGTGTTCCGGTTGAACCATATCTTTCGCAGCAGTGGTTTATGAAGATGGATGACCTTTCTGTGCCCGCGCTTGAAGTCGTGCGAAGCGGAAAAATAAAATTCTATCCGCCCCACTGGGTAAAAACATATCAGCACTGGATGGCAAATATCAAAGATTGGTGCATATCCCGCCAGCTTTGGTGGGGGCACAGAATACCCGTTTGGTATTGTGAAAATAAAGCGACTCCTTCCTGCGATATTCCAATCGTGCAAATTGAGGCTCCGTCTGCTTGTCCTTACTGCGAATCAGAAAATATCCGGCAAGATGAAGATGTTCTTGACACCTGGGCTTCAAGCTGGCTTTGGGCTTATAGTGTTTTTCAATCACCCGAAGAGCAAAAATATTATTACCCGACTGATACATTAGTTACCGCACCCGATATTATATTCTTTTGGGTTGCAAGAATGATTATGGCGGGTGAGCATTTTATGGGTGATATTCCTTTCAAGCACGTGTATTTCACCAGTGTAATTCGTGATATGCAGGGCAGAAAGATGAGTAAGTCACTTGGCAATTCTCCTGACCCGCTTGAAGTTATTGCACAATATGGTGCGGATGCGCTGCGGTTTACCGTCATATACCTCGCGCCCCTTGGGCAAGATGTGATGTTTAGTTCAGAAAAATGTGAATTAGGCAGAAACTTCGCGAACAAGCTTTGGAATGCGGGGCGGTTCGTGATGATGTATAGGAAAGATGAAGAAATCACAACCGAATTATTAGAGTACCGCAAAGATGCTATCGACTATTGGATTGAATCGCGTTTGCATTCTACACTGAAAGAATTTGCCCGCGCGATGGACGATTTCGAGGTGAATAACGCTATTAAGGTGGTCTATTCTTTCGTTTGGAACGATTTCTGTGACTGGTACCTGGAGCTTATTAAAAGCCGCTTAAATGATGAAGATGAGAAACTTCGTTCTGCAACTGTTGCCCGTTCGCTTATTATATTCGATTCTATGCTGAAACTCGTGCATCCGTTTATGCCTCACATCACTGAAGAATTATGGCACTTGACAGAAGATAGAAATGAATCGGAAAGTATTTCAATATCTCAATTCCCGATATTGGATGAATCGAAAATCAACAATAAAATTGAAACCGAAATAGCTTTTATGCAGTCGATTATTGACGGCATTCGGAACATTAGAGGAGAAAAGAACATTCCTCCTTCTAAGCATTTGACTGTGCTGCTGAAGACCGATAAACTTGACCGGAGTTATATCGATAATCTTAAGAAGATATGCCGTGCTGAAACAGTTATTATTGGTACTGATTTACAAAAACCGGAGACAAGCGCGGTTGCCGCGTTAAAAGACTGTGAAATTTTTATACCATTGGAAGGACTGATTGATCCTGAAGCAGAGCGCGTTCGATTGACAAAAGAAATACAGCGGTTTGAACAGTCACTTATCGCGGTACAGAAAAAACTCTCAAATGAATCGTTTGTAAATAATGCCCCCGCCGAAATCGTTGAAAAAGAACGGCAAAAAATGGCTGACTGGCAATCAAGATTAGACAAACTAAAAGAAGCATTAATCGGTGTTGGAGAGTGTGAATTGAGAAACCAAGAATGACAAGGGAACTTGTTTATTCTAAGATATCTTATATAAATTCGCCGCGATGCGGGCAAATTCATTTTCAGCTGCTCCCAACGTTTCATATTCGCAGCGTTTCTTATAATATTGAAATTTGAAGAATAAATACTTCTTTTCTTCAACATAGTATTTGTTCTCTTTTTCAATAATTTTTACCGACCCGCGTTTATACCGAATGCCGTCAAGGATAGTACCATCAATGTTTCTTGCCATAACATACACACTTTAAAATAATAAGATAAATACAATATACTTCAATTAAAACAATTGAGTTCCAAAAATGTCAAAAATTGATATAAAATAAAACATAAAATCGATGAGCTAAGAGAGAAGGCGATGAACGATAAGAATCAGGGGTTGAATAATGTTCCATCCTTAAAAAAAGAAGACTATTATTGACCAATTTATTTCACTCGTAAATATTTTATCAATTAGTATTCCATTCACAAAATGATTTTTATATATTTGTGGTAATTATTTCAGAAAGGTTATTAAATTGAGTCGATTCAAAGTTGAAGAGAGAAATTTCGGGAAGTTTTCTACTATTAAGGTATTTGATGATTTTCTCGAATCATCCATAGAAATAGCACAAATGGGTGCAACGCTTCTCTCGTATGAAGTTAAGACTAATCGCGGATTTCTCGGGCTTATTGATGGTTTTGCAGATGATGCAGAAATGGAATCGGGTACAGCTTATCGGTCGTGGATCATGGCACCATACAGCAAATTTATGAAAGATAATTCATACACTTTTCAGAACAAAACCTATTCATTCGGCAGTGTTGAAAATAAATTATTTATGAACGGATTAGTTGCAAGATGCAATTTTCAAGTAACTAACCTTAGCATTGAGGAAACATCAGTAATAATTGATCTGGAAACAGACTCCCTTATAACGGAGAATCATCAAGGATATCCATTTCCTGTTTCAGTTAAGGTACGATATAAGTTTGAAGGAAATGCATTGGGTTTAACTATTTCCGGTACCAATAAAGGTGATAAAGATGCTCCTTTTGCCTGCGGATGGCATCCATATTTACGTATCAGCGAAAAATCGGGTGATTCGGCTCAATTGTCAATTCCTGCAGAGAGATTGGTTATGACCGATTTTAATTTTGTTCCGTTTAAGGGAGTGATGACATTCACCCATCTTTCTAATTTGCCGGGTTCCGATTTTAGACCTGTCGTGTATTCAAAGAAGAGAGTGCTTGGAAGAAGAATATTAAATATGTGCTATTCACATCTAATACCAAGTATTGACGGAATGATTATTACCCGTATGGAAAACCCGGAATTGAATATATCACTTGCCTTAAAACAAAAAAGCGGTGTGCTATATGCTTATACCGGTGATGATTTAGGTCTCAGGCAAAGGCAATCTATCGCGTTTCAACCTGCATCAAATGTGACAGATGCGTTTAATCGTTCGGATATTGAAGAGGATATCACTCTCCGTCCGGGGACAACAAAAGAATTTCCTATTGAATTAGAATTTATTCAAAATTAGTTAAAAATGATTTATATATTTACCAACTATTATATAATTGTAACTCTAAAATTTTATTGACTTTAGCGATTAGTGAGTATGCTCTAAAATTAAATATTTTACCTGTTTTTAGTATAAACAGTTATAAATATTCAATAATTATTTATTATTTATAAAATATTCGTTGCAAATCGTATTTTTATCCTTAAATTAAAGAGGGTCTTTTGCCCAAATGTATTTATTTTATTTTTTAGAGGTTCTAGTGGCTAAAAAGCTATTTGTAGGAAGTCTTCCTTGGAAATTAGACGATGATTCATTAAAAGGTACTTTTGAACCTTTTGGTATTGTCGTTTCTGCCAGGGTAGTTCGTGACCGTGATAGCGGTCGTTCACGCGGTTTTGGATTTGTTGAAATGGAAAACGAGTCTGATGCTGATAAAGCAATTCAATCTCTCAACGAAGCAGAGGTTAACGGAAGAAAGATTTTGGTTAAAGAAGCTATTGCAAAATAGCTGATACCGGATTTAATTCCTACAGCGTTTATCGTATTACGATAAACGCTTTTTTTGTATCTATCAAATATTCAAAAGCAAGCTCAGCTGCATTTTCAATAGTGTAAACAATCCAAAATACAAAACGGGTCATCCTAATAAAGAATGACCCGTTCCAATAAGTGGGTTGATAGATACAATAATTTACATCTTAATATTATGCATATTGTTATCTTATACTAAACCCTAAAACTCAATTTTTGCTTTAGTCCGTTTTGCATAATCAAGCACTATCGAACTCGCGACAAACACCGATGAATACGTTCCGATGATGATACCAA
Source organism: uncultured Ignavibacteriales bacterium (assembly GCA_903929035.1). Lineage (GTDB taxonomy): Bacteria > Bacteroidota > Ignavibacteria > Ignavibacteriales > Ignavibacteriaceae > CAIYTF01. The sequence goes on along the minus strand of CAIYTF010000172.1, from coordinate 3,291 downwards.
ACGTGAGTGTAAATGCGAATGCGCGCAACACTTCACCCCCGAATATCAGCAGTACTATACAAGACATTAACGTTGTTCCGCCTGTCAGGATTGTTCTGCTAATAGTCTTGTTTATACTCATATTCATTAAGCCTTCAAGTGACTCGGTTTTATGCAGCTTGATTGTTTCACGTACACGGTCAAACACTATAACGGTATCCATAATGGAATAACCAATAAGTGTTAAAAACGCCGCGACAATAGTAAGGTTGATTTCCAAATTAAAATTCGGAATCACGCCATAAAGCGTAGCATAAAGTCCAAGTGTTATCAGCACATCGTGGAACAACGCGAGTACTGCTCCAAACGCGAAGATAAACTTATACCGAAAAGCCAAGTAAATCAAGATTCCAAGCAGAGAAAGAAAAACTGCAATAACTGCATCTGTCTTCAATTCGTTTCCAACTTTCGGCCCGATAACTTCTGAACGGCGAAGTTCAAAGTTATATCCTGAAAGTTTTGTACGAAGATTATCCTTAATCCAGTCTGAAATCCCGATACGAACCTTAATCTGGGTATTATTAGGCTCCTCCGAAACTCGTCCTGCCTGATAGCCGCTGGTGAACAGTTTCTCAACTATTCGTTTAGCCGTGTCAGGACTTGAAACTGAATACACGATTGAATTACCTGTCCGTTCAGCCTCTGTTATTTTCAATCCAGGCAAAGCATCGAGGACAGTCTTTTCAATTTGCGCGACAACTTTCGGAAAAATATCTTTAGGTATTTCCTGCAGTTCAGTGCGGATAAGTGCACCCTGATTTCCGCCAAGCATCTTCACTTCCAAATCGCCCAAGCCTATGTTAAGCAGCTTGTCGCGAAGCTCGGTCACTTCAACCGGCTTATCCATCTTAAACTGCAACTCTGTGCCGCCCTTGAAATCAATGCCAAATTGTAAGCCCCGCACTAAAATATTAATAAATCCAATCAAAAATAGTGTTATCGAAAGCCCGTAAAAAAACTTCCGCTTTCCCATAAAATCAACATTGATGTTGTGTAATATTCGCATTATGTTATAAACTCCTTATAATTATCCGATGGTAATCTTATACCCTTTGTTAATAAAATAATCAAACACGAGTTTTGCCAGCACCAAAGAGCTGAACAAACTCGCGATGATACCAACCATCAAAGTCAGTGCAAAACCCTGCACAGGACCTGTACCAAACTGGTAAAGAATAATACCGGTAATAAGGGTGACAATGTTAGAATCAATAATCGCGGAATAGGCACGGTGGAAACCGCTATCAACCGCTGCACGAACCGTTTTTCCTGTCGCGAGTTCTTCGCGGATACGCTCGTAAATAAGCACGTTTGCATCAACAGCCATACCCATTGTTAACACGATACCGGCAATACCAGGCAGTGTGAGTGTTGCCTTGAATCCGGCTAACACTCCAAGCACGAACAAAATCGTCACCCCAAGACCAAACGCGGCAATACCGCCTGCTCGCTGATAATAGATAATCATAAAGAACGCTATCAACAGATAACCGAAAAGCATCGAGTTTGTTCCCTGCGAAACCGAATCAGCACCTAAAGATGGTCCAACTGTTCTGGTTTCTATAATATCAACTGGTGCAGGAAGCGCACCTGCTTTTAGAACAATCTCAAGTCTCTTGGCTTCATCAAAATTTGCCATTCCTTCAATTACAGAACGACCGCCGGTTATTTTACTGCGGATAACCGGAGCGGAAAATACTGCATTATCTAAAATAATAGCACAGCGTTTATTGATGTTTGCACCGGTAATGCGTGCCCATTCATTTGCTCCGTCCGTATTCATTTCCATATTCACAACATTCTGCGAATTTTGGTCAATGGTTGCAGTTGCATTAGTGACCACGTTTCCGGTAATTTCCGGTTTCGCGTTAACAAAATAAATTTCATAAGCGGCGACTTTTTTCGTCTGCTCCACATTATATAAGTTAGTTTTTGCAGACATTATAATATCAACCGTGTTTTCGGTAATCCTGCGAACTTCAGGTCTGTCCAATAGGCGTTTAACCTTATCCTTATTTTCAGGAAGCACTAAACTGCCTGCAATCAAAGAGGTAAAAGGACCGGCTTTCTTAGCTTTTGAAGTATCCTTTGCAATTGTAGAATCCGATGCTCCAAGGAGTGTATTGTCAATCTTCTTAACAATATTTTCTACAAACGGTCCTTCTTTCATTAATTTAAATTCGAGTAAGGCTGTTCCCTGTAAAAGCTGTTTTGCTTCTTCTTCCTTAGCAACACCTGGCAGCTCAACAATAATTCTGCGTTCACCCTGACGTTGAATCGAAGGCTCAGATACACCGTATTGATCAATACGGTTACGGATAATTTCTGCCGCGCGGGAAACAGCATCTTCTGTCTGCTTCTTCAAATCCGAAACAACTTTATCTTCATCCTCGCGGACAGAGCCAAAATAAGTTTTGACCGATATATTCTGTTGTTTCATTTTTGCAAGAACTAAATCCAGTAACGCGGCATTCGAGAGATTAGCCTCTGCAACTGCATCATTCAAAATCTTAACAAAATTTGCATCCTTCCGGATGGCAAGTTTTTCAAGCAATTTGCCTGTATTCACTTCCAGCACCAAACGCATACCGCCTTGCAAATCGAGACCGAGCTTCATCCTATCCGCGCGGGCTTTTTTATAATCTGTGTTATTAATTTTGATACTGTCCTCAAATGACACGAGGATTGAATCAATCTTTTGTGTTGTGAAAGACGATTTTGTCAGAAGTTCTTTCTTCTTCGCGACCGAGGCGTTTAATTCTTTAGTGTTTCTATAGTCTTTATACGTTGGATACAACAAATAAAAACTGAGTACAATAAAGGCAACGGTCAATACTAACCGGAAACCAATTTTCTTCATACAGCCAATGTTTTGTTAAAAAGTGACGAAAAATAATTTAAACTTTAAAGTTAGCCCTATTTGTCCTCAAAGTCAAATAAAATTTGGATTATTGTTTCCCCCAAAAATGAAGTAGAAAAATAAAGTAACTTATCAATAAAGTCAGGAAAGAAGATCAAAAAAAAACGTAACTGTTTAGGTACTCTAACAATTCTCCATTAGGAGATTGAGGTTTGTAGAAAACAGAGTAAACCCGTTATATTGTTTTCCCGTATGGGAATATATGTGTTTTCTCCGGCATCAATCCAATGCAGCAACCAAAACATATATTCCCATACGGGAAATCGTGGTCTTGGTTTTGCGCGGTTTCTACAAACATAAATTCCCTAACGGGAAACAAAAGATACTTGGTA
>CAIYTF010000171.1 GCA_903929035.1 uncultured Ignavibacteriales bacterium | reverse complement strand
CTCAACTTTAAACAAGTCCCTTTCTCTATGAAAAAATATGTGTTACCCCAGCCTACATAGCGCATAGCCTATCTCTTTATCTTATCATAACTTATGATTTGAAACTTGCAAGTTGGGTTAAAGAGGAAAGATAGCTTTCAATACAGGCATATACTTCCGCACCGTGAAAAGAGCAAAAACAACCGGATATTTTTTGTTTCAGCTTCATCGGACGAATATCCCTTTCAGCTTGATTATTTGTAAACGACACTTCATCATTATAAGCGAACGCGAGTACGGCTTCTTTGTGTTTTATCAGCCGTACCAATAAATTTCTTCCCTTGGTCTGTTTCTTTCTGCCTCTTTTTCCTGAAGATACAGACAGAGGTTCTACGATGTTCGCCCTTTGGCAAATAGCATCATAATCTTCTCTCCACTCCGGTTTTGATTCGGCGGGGTTCTCTTTCCGACATATGTCAAGTTTAACAACCTTGAGAAACTTGACACTTATTTCTAATTTTTTTGACCTAAACAGTTACCCTAAATAAATTATTAGCTGCCGAGTAACAAAGTCTGCTTATTCTAAATAATCTATATGAAATCGAAACGATGGATATTGTTTTGGCAGCCTCAAAAGATTAAACACCATAGTGCCGATTGCTAATCTATCCCACCACGAAGAAAGAGGCCATCCAAAATGGACGTGAATTGTTTTTTCATTGCCAAGTTCATATTGGATGATTTCTAATGTTCCGCGTATCATATCATTGAGTGAGGCACGGCTTGGTATCGCGACCAGGAAATGATTTGTTCCCAACTGTTGTGGATCGTCAAGACGCGGTTTGTAGAAAGTCACGTAAAAAACATCTTCCTTATTTAGGTCGGCGGAGCTTTCTTTTAATCGCTTGAAGTTCAGATGTACTTCGTCTGATACGCTTTCCGCGATTGCGAACACGATATCCAATGGTGTTCTCGTGCTGCGCTGACGAACAATTTGCGGAGATCGTGTTTTGGCAATTTTTATACCGCCAATGACGAATGCAAGAGTAATTGTTGCCCACATTGCAGTTCCGTATGGACGATGCAGCATAATATAAACCAAGGCACTAAACAGAATAACAAAGATAATTATCGAACCAATACGAGAAGTCCGATATTCTATTTTTTCAGAGCCTTCCGAGTATCGGTATTTAATCAAGCCCGCCGTGTTGATACAGAAGCTCGCTACTAATCCCACCGCGTACATCTCGGCAAGCGCGGCTTGTTTGCCTGCCGTGATAAAAAGAATAACAGTATAAAATATAGCATTCAATATATGTATGCGGTATAGTGAATGCCGTTTGTTTAATTTCATTAACGGGAGATAGTTATACCGTTCGCATACTTTTTCCATTAGTTCTGCAGAGGCAACCATCGCGGTGTTAACCGCCATAATCAGTGTTACGCTCGCCAGTATGCCGACAATTACGGCGAAAGTATGTCCGTTCACAATTCCTGCCAAAGTGGGAATTAAATCAGTTTCGTGTTTTTGAATTTCTTCAGAACTCATTGATGACAAGGCGAAAAGAGCAATCAATGGAGTGACGATACCTACTGTTAATGCAAGGAAAGTATAGCCCTTTTTTATTACTTTCCAATCTTTCACGAGAGAAGCAGTTTGCAATACCGATTCAATACCTGAATAGGCAAGAATACAGCTGCCAATACCGATTATGAGCGCGGAATATGAATGAGTGAACGATTTACCTATAAAATCAGCGGAAAATTCTGAAAAGCCTTTTGTGAAATTCGTGGTAAATGTAGAATCAACGTGAAATGCCGCTCCGGCGAGCAGGTTGAGTAATACGAATGTCGCGAAAATAAAAATGTAGAAAGTAAATTTCGCGTTCTCGCGAATCCCCGTGATGTTAAGCCCCGCTATCAGCCAAATAACAACAACCATAAGTCCCATTTTAACCGCCGCGCTCATAGGCAGGAACGATGTGCCGTTTTCCACCGCGGAAACAGTGGAGATGGTTGCTGTCAATACATAATCCACCATTATGGATGAAACAGCTACAAAAGAGATATTTTCACCAAACACGAGGTAGGAAAAAGAATAAACACCGCCGCCTTTAATTCCGTTAGATTCCAATATATTAGAAATTTCTACCATACGATTGGATAGATACCTAATAAGGATAGAAGTTAGTGCAATATAAAATATCGCTTTTAATTGAATGAACCGGAATGCTTCAGATGGCGCGTAATATATTGAAGTCAATTCGTCCATTAAAGTGATGATACCAACAGCCAGCCAAGTCAGCCACCATTTCCCGCCTTGAAAAAAACTAAGTGAACCGCTCTTGCGAAGCAGTCTGAAAAACACAACAGCCAACACAAGGTTGAGTATTATAAGGGTTATTGTTTGCATAATCTTTTAGCGAACCCTGCATTGTTTAAGTGAAACATTATTTTGTAATAGCCGTCTATGCCTTTTATTAAGGCAAAAGTAATGCAGTTTTAAAAGATTTAAACTAAGAATAAATGAAGTAAGTACAAAAGAAAATTATATTTGCATATCTGCCTATTTATTTGTATAATATTCTTATGTTTATTAAAAGTATAGTCAAAAAGGATAGGCACGGCAAGCGAAAATATCTCTATTATCGCCTCTACGAAAGCTGCCGCTTAGGCAATAATGTTCGCCATAAAAAAGTATTGTTATTAGGTAAGCTTGAAAAATTAACCTGTGCCGAACAGCACAAAATACTTGCCAACAGGATAGAATCTCTACTTTTAGGTCAATCCAATTATTTTCTCAAACAATTCCTAAACCAGTTGAGCAGATATTAATAATTAATTTATGATAAACTATAATCCAATAAAAATCAAAGCGGTTATCGCGGAGACTCCAACGACAAAATCATTAGTGTTCGATTACCCACTGCAAGCCGCGACAGGGCAATTTTTGATGGTTACTGACTTTCAAAACGGTGAGAAACCATTCTCAATTTCCAAATGCAGCGGTGAGACATTCTCGTTGACAATCCGCGCGATGGGGACATTCTCAACAATTCTAACCAGCTTATCGGTCGGAGACACTATCTATTTTCGCGGTCCTTATGGAAATAAATTCAGGATACCCGCGAAAAATGAAAAACTTTTAGTAATCGGTGGAGGATGCGGCACAGCACCATTGCGTTTTCTTATCAACACGCTGCGTGCATCGGGAGCAACAAATATCGCGTTTATTAACGGCGCGAAAACAAAAGATGAATTACTGTTTCACGATGAGTTAGCGGATACTGATATCCATTACTATACTGCCACCAATGACGGTTCAGAAGGATATAAGGGAACAAACGCGGAACTATTTAAGCATTTGCTGAAAAAGGAATCTTTTGATTCAGTCTTCAGTTCAGGTCCTGAACTGATGCTCAACGCGGTTTACAATGTTGCATCGGAAAACGGTATCAGGGGTCAATACTTACTTGAACGATATATGAAGTGCGGTATCGGCATTTGCGGAAGCTGTACAATTGACCCGATAGGTCTGAGACTATGTATTGATGGTCCGGTGATTGATGGTACAATGCTACCGCGGTTGACGGAATTTGGCAGTTATCATCGCGATGCATCGGGACAAAGAGTAATGTTACAATGTTAAGACAATAACAGAATTTATTTTATTGCCCCGCACCCTTGCATTAGTTGATGCAAAAAAATGGAGCTAATAGCCTCAAAATGCGTGAGCAGAATGTTGCTATCTCTTTGTAACTCTTGAGGATATATAGAGTTACAAAACAGTAGTGGAGGTGGCGGGAGTCGAACCCGCGTCCGAAATTATGATCCAAAGGACCTCTACAAGCGTAGTTAATCATTTAATTTCACTTATTGAAACTCCGGTTAACAGGATTATCTATAAGCTATACGGTTGGTTTTTCACCTCTTCTACCCGAATCTCGATTTGGCAATCGCACCTAAACGGCGCTCTCAATTAAACCGGTGCGAACATTTAATGAGAACGGCTGCTTATTTTATTAAGCGGCTAAGGCGTAATTAGATTCGCCAGTTATTGTTTTTTCCACAATTTTAACGTTGTTGCGGGGAACACGGCTTGCATTCCTATGCGTCTATAATCCCGTCGAAGCCAAATTCACCCCCTTTTATTTTTTCCAAAGGGTTTCGGCTATTCCTGACCGGAAGTTTTCATAGCGTGCCAGAACAAATAAATAATCTGACAACCTATTTACAAATTTAAGTAAATTTTCGTTAATATTTTCATTTATTTTGGTCAAAACGATTTGCCTCTCTGCACGGCGGCATACGCATCTCGCGAAATGAATATGTGCTGCTGTTTTGGTGCCTCCGGGAAGAATAAAATTCTGTAACTCGGGCAATCCATCACTTAGCGCGTCAATCATTTTTTCCAGTGTAACTACGTCATTTTCGGAAATCCGATCAACCCGCGTAGTTTTTTCATCAAGTTCATAAGGAGCTGCTAAATCTGTTCCAGCAGTAAATAAAATATTTTGCAGCCATTGCAGAGACTCATTAGTATCTTTCTGCATTTCCTCGAGGAGTACTATGCCAATACAACTATTTAATTCATCAATAGTTCCATAGGCTTCAATCCGGGAAATGCTTTTTAGAACTCGTTTTCCGCCATAGAGTTCCGAAGTTCCGTCATCTCCGGTTTTGGTATAAATTTTCATAACTAATAAAATTCCTTCTAAATAGTGGGAGCATTCTTTTTTCTGATTCTATAAAGAGTCTTATATCTTGTTCCAACAACTGCTTTTTTAAGTATCCTAAAGCAATACTCTTTTGTCTATCTTCCGAATAAACAATACTTGTCAGGACACCAACTTCCCTGTTTTCTTCATCAAAAATCATAAAATCAATTCCATTATCTATTTTTTCCTCAAGAATAAACCCGCGTAATTGCTTTATAGTTTTTCCGTTAGTATCTATACGAGAAATTACTTCTTGACCAATATAATATCCTTTTTTAAAATTGACTTCTTCCGAAATGTTCGATTCTAAGGGGTTAAATTTATCATTTAATTCCTGCTCCCCTGGTATTCCCTCTTCAATTCGGTAGTGTTTATAGGCTTCAATGCCGATAAACCTCACATCAAATAATGAGGAAGAATATTTAAATTGTCTTATTAATTCGCGTCCAGCGATTACAGGTCCGAAAATAATATACTTCTTCTGCCCGTTGCGTTCTTTCTGAACAGTAAATTTAATCGCGTGAGCATCCATTAAAACCGTATAAACTTTGAATTCTTCAGGTTTTTTAGCAGTTTCGCCAAAAAGTAAAATCATCAGGGAATCTGCCTGCGGTCCTGTTATTTCAAATGCAAATTCTTTCCGGTATAATGATTCAACTGCAATATCATCCGTAATAATGTATTTATTTAACCAGTATGAAAGAATTTCTTCCGTAGATTCACTTCCAATAATCGTTAATGTCTCTTGCAAGCGCATTAGAAGAGTACTATCGAGTATTCTTCCCTTTTCATTGGTGAATGTGGTTCTGACTGTTTCATTGACTAAAATATCTTTCACGGAATTCGTGGAAATCCGATGAACAAAGTTTAATGCATCTTTGCCCTTTAAAGAAAGCAGCGTATGAGTTGAAATGTCTCTGACAGCGGCTCCGGTTTGAAAAGCTTGTAACTCTTCATTAATAGAGCTATTATACTGCCTTACTTTGCCGGTTTTTTGGTCCAAAATTATTTGGAACCCGATATCGGTATAGAGTTCAAGGAAAATGGGTTTTTTGTTCATTTAATAAATTAATTATTGGTATAAGATTTGACGTAAAAATAATTAATTTTTTGAAATGAAACGAATTTTATCGTTAAATCTTATTATTTCTTTCGTGAATTAAACGTTTGTTTGTTTTTATTTGAAAGCAATGTTGCTTAACTTTACGGAAATTATTATTATAGAATCGAATGAACAAAATTACATCAGTCACCATTGCCCTTAATGAAGCAAACAACATTGAACGTTGTATTAAAAGTCTTATCGGCGTGGCAGATGAAATTATAGTACTCATTGACAATAAAACAACGGACTTGACTGAAAAAATTCTTGCATCTGTTCCTGAAGTCAAATATTCATTGGTGGAATGGCAGGGATTTAGTAAGACTAAGCAATTGGCAATAGATATGGCATCTAATAATTGGATTCTCTGGCTTGATGCGGACGAAGAATTGTCCGATGAACTCAAAGCGGAAATTAATTCAATAAAAAATGCAGTGCCGGATTTTCAGGCATATTCTATTCCGCGACGCGCGATGTTTCTTGGAAGATGGATTTATCACAGCGGATGGTATCCGGGTTATGTCACTCGGTTATTTGACAAAACATCCGTGCAGTTGAGTGATTCCGCGGTACACGAACATCTTTTGCTGAAAAGCTGTTCCGGAAAATTAAAAAGTGATTTAAATCATTACACGGACCCATCTATTTTTCATTACTTTTCTAAATTTAACAACTATACAACTCTTGCAGCTTTAGACTTGAACAAGTATAAAAAAAAATACCGGATTTCCGATCTTTTAATTCGCCCGCCTTTTCTTTTTATAAAAATGTATATTTTAAAAGCAGGCTTTCTTGACGGACTCCAAGGTTTTATTCTATCTATTTTTTCGTCACTCTACGTGTTCACGAAGTATGCTAAACTTTGGGAACAGCAATATAAGGAAAAACAAAATGCTCTCTGACAGTGAAAAAACATCTATATTTCTACAGCTTATTTTTCAACATCAACAACTCGCGATTATGGGTTTAGGACTACTTGAAAATCCTATGACTAATACAAAAGACGTAAACCTTGAATACGCGAGAACGGCAATTGATACAGTTCTTGTTCTTAAAGAAAAAACTAAAGGAAACCTGACGGCTTACGAAGAAGAATTTGTAAATAGTGTTATATCACAGCTTCAACTTAAATATGTTGAAGTATCTAAAGAAGCCTAATATATAAGTTCACTATTACACGAATGGTTGCAGGCATAATTGGAAATACAAATAAACTTAAGGGAAGCCAATTCATTATAGATTTGGTTTCCTGCCTGAAGAATGCAGGAATTGAAAGTATCCTCTCTGATTCTCTCATTCCAATAGTTTCAGACTATCAAGCAAAATCTCAATGTGAGTTTTCTTTTGGAAATACTGAACTGCTTGGCAAAAGTTGTGATTTTATTATTTCAGCGGGCGGTGATGGTACATTATTGGCAAGTGCACTCACTGCTTTTGAGCATAACAAACCAATAGTGGGTGTAAATTTGGGTAAACTCGGGTTTCTTGCCGAGGTTGGAACCGATCAGATACCCAACTTTATAGCAGAACTTCAATCAGAAAGTTATAGCTTTGAGGAAAGAATTGTACTTGAAGGTAAAATAGCGGGAGAACCGGAATACAGTTTATTGGCTTTTAATGATATTGTTATTGATAAAGGCGGCTGGCCAAAAATGATCGAGATTAAATTGAGTGTTGGAAAAGATTATGTAAATTCATTTTCATCAGATGGGCTTATAATCGCCACTCCTGCAGGTTCAACAGGCTATTCACTCTCAGTTGGGGGTCCAATTGTTACGCCGGATGCAGATGTTATTACACTCTCTCCTATATCTGCACATAGCCTTTCAATGCGCCCATTGGTAATTAACAGCAGGAAAACCATAAAAGTCGAAGTTGCCTCTCCGCATAATAAACTTCTCATTAATTGCGATGGTCAACGGGTTCACGAATTTACTCCGCCTGTTACTCTAATAGTTACCAAAAATCCCAAACCGCTGAAACTGCTTAGGTCCGATTCATTTAATTATTTTGAAATACTACGCGGTAAATTATATTGGGGTATGGACTTTAGGATGATAGGGGATAAGTCTCGGGAACAAATATGAAATCTATCTGAAACTTAGGGCGCGTTAAGAAATATCATTTTACCCACGCTACGCGTTATTGAGTCGAATATTTATTCCTCTTTGGTTCTGGCTTGTTATACTAATGAATTGTTTTTGAGCAATGCTTGATATTTTTGTATATTTCCCAATATGGTAAAGAATATTCTAAGTTAACCGGAGTATTATATTAATTTGCGCAAAATAATGGATTGACGATTGTGCTCTCAGGCTCGCTAACAGAAAAACTTAAACAGATAATTCTTAACAGAGTTGGAATTAAAGAAATAAGCCGTGATGAAAACCAGCTTAAGGCAATTATTTTATCCAGACTAAAAAAATTACGTATTACAAATACAGATGAATATGTCCATTACCTGTTGAGTTCTTCACGGGAAAGTGAAAAAGAATGGGACGAATTACTTAATCAACTGCTAATAGGCGAAACCTATTTTTTTAGGGACTCCGGACAAATAGCACTCTTAAGGAATGTAATTCTCCCCGAGTTAATAGACTGCGGCAAATTATCAAAAACCATCAAAATTTGGAGTGCCGGATGCTCAACAGGTGAAGAACCATATTCGATCGCGATGCTCATCGATGAGTTACTCCCTGATCACGCTGGTTGGAATATAAACATTATAGGCACGGATATTTGCACTTCAGCATTAGATCGAGCACGAAAAGCAATTTATTCTCCTTGGTCATTTCGCGCTGTAAATCCATATTATAAAAACAGGTATTTTTATGATACATTTCAAGGATACCAGCTCAACAGCAATATCCGCTCAATGGTGGATTTCAGATATTATAACCTGATACAACCGGATTCAAAATCGTACTATTCTCTTGGTTTGGAGTTTGATCTCATCATCTGTAGAAATGTTTTTATTTATTTTGACGAAAAAATGATTCGGCATTGTGTCGGCAATTTTTATAATTCAATTGCTTGGGAAGGCTACCTGCTTTGCGGGCACGCGGAAATCTCTCAATCCAAAGCTGCCGATTTCAAAACTATTTTTTCTCCGGAATCGGCTATTTATAAAAAGACAACTAAAAGCATCACCTCTTTTTCACCCGCTGTTACTACTCCAATTCCGGAACTTCCAAAACTTTTTCCTGCTGCTGAAGAAAAAATGTTCTTTATTCCGGAAGCACCCGTTAAAGGTAATATTTTATCATCAAAGGAAATTCCGGTAAGTCCTAAACCTGACCCTGAAAAAGTTATTAAATCGCTTATTGAAAAGGGAGATTACCGTACAGCAATTCAAGAAATTGAGGAATATCTTAGCATTAATAAAAATGATTTTAAACTCAAAGTTTTGGCTGCAAATATCTACGCGAATATTGGGCAGCATTTAAAGGCAGAACAACTTTGTACTGAATTGCAATTATCACATCCTTTTGAGGTTGAACCTTTCTATATTCTCGCTCAGATTGCCAATGATAGAGGAGATACAAACCAAGCAATGACTCTTTATAAAAAAATACTTTATCTTAACCCTAATTATTTCGCGGCTTCTATTGAATTGGCGGCAATTTATATTAATCGCGGCGAAAATGTGAAATCGCAAAAACTATTATCCGCGGCTATTGAAGATCTCAAAAAACTTTCTCCAAGTGATTTAGCTTTTCCATATAATGCAATTAAGATCGGCGAACTTATTATGGAACTTGAAAAGAATTTTACTAAAGCATAATTTTATTAGAATAGAGAAAATATGACGAACAAAGATTACCTGGTATTTGGCTTATTTGGAGTCCGTTACGCGATAAATGTTGAAAATGTCCGCGAAATTCTCCCTCTTCCTGAACTTACGTCCACAGAGGAACTGCCTGATTTTATCGTTGGAATATTTAATATTCGCGGTGTTTATGTTCCGGTTATGGACCTAAATATACGATTCAAGCGGCCGCGAATGAAATATAAGCTTAGCGATCGTGTACTCATTTGCGAGAGTCAAAATACTTCATTTGGCATTATTATTAACGAGATAATTGACGTAGAGGAAATCGAGGAGAAAAGTATCACGGATGTGAGCAAGGCAAATTTGTCTCTCAGCGGATACGCGCTGAAGAATGTCCGCGGTATAGCAGGTGCAGGCAATAATTTAGTAACGATTATTGATATAGACAATATACTGAAACTAATAGATGATGTGGAGTTAGCTGAATTTGTTGAAGCAGCTGACATAAAAGAACAAATTTTCCCTGATGAAAGGTATTTTTCATTAGCTTCACCACCCGAGGAGAGAATAATATTCAAAGAACGCGCGCTTTCTTATTCTCACCTGATTCGTGTATCAGATAATTCGGAGTTGTTTCCCTTAGCAGTTATCGGACTTAGCGATGAATTTATCGGAATCGAGCTGAAATTTGTCATTGGATTCAGCAATATAAGCGAAATTTCTTCGGTGCCTTGCTGCCCGGCACACATAATCGGGCAAATGAATTATCGCGGAGATATACTTACTCTTATTGATATCAGATCGGTTCTTAGTCTTTCCAGAACGAGAGAAACACAGAATAAAAAGGTAATGATAATTCAATATCAAAAGGAATTAATCGGTATTCCGATTGATGAAATATTTGATGTGCGATTTTTCAAAAGAGAAGAAATAGTTGACCCGCCCGCTGCAGTTCGTTTTGTAAGCGATGAATACCTGATCGGAACAATACTATACAGGGATCAGATGGTAAGCATTCTGAATCTGGAAAAGGTTATGCAAAACGGCGAACTAACCGTTAACGAAGAAATCGCTTAGCAGACAAATAAAGGGAATGAACAAATCGGCAAATGCGGCACTTAAAAAGAATTTAATAATCATTAGTAAAATAATAGGAGTAAACAGATATGAATAACTGGCTGAACAAAATGCGAATCGGGAAAAAGATAAGTTTCGGGTATGGAACAATCTTTTTTATTATGATACTCATATCGATTGTCACCTTTTTTGAGATAAAGTCTTATGAAATCGATAATGAAGCTGTGCTTCATACTATGGATATGCAATTGTTACTTGAAAAATATTCCACCAGCTTATATCAATTCGAATCTTTCGCACGCGGTTACCTTCTGACTAAGGATGAAGCATACATAGGGAAAGCGGAAGATGAAAAGAAACAAATGAAAGAAACCATCAGGGAACTTGAGAGAAATGTGAATGCTTCGGTGGTGGATGTTATCAAAGACATCGAACAACTTACCGAACAGAGAGTGGCGCGAGGCGAGGAATTGATAATTGAATTAAAAAGCGGTAAATCCATCACAGGAGCCGACCTCGTGCAGAGCCGTAAGTATATGGATGAAATCCGTGAAAAACTTGCTCGAGTCAGCTCGAAAGAAGATGAATTGTTTAAGGTGAGTACCGATTCTCAACGCACCAGTCAGAATATGCTTATCTTTGCCTCGGTTGGCGGCACTTTTATTGCTATTATTCTTGGTTTGTTTCTCGCGGTACGAATAACCAAAAGCACTGTTTCAACTGTTTCAGACGCGATTGGAGCGATAGCCTCGACATCAGCGGAAATTGCGGCAACAATTAATGAACACGAGCGGATTGCTTCACAACAGGCAGCCTCGGTGAGTGAAACCACTTCCACGATGAACGAGTTTGATGTTTCTTTCTCTCAATCAGCCGAATATGTGCGCGCTGCGGCAAATTCCGCGAATAAGGCATCCGAAGTTGTTGTCAGCGGAACAAAAACAGTTGATGAATCAATGCGTACAATGTCCGAGCTTAAAGATAAAGTCGGTTCGGTTGCCGAGCAAATACTTAGATTGAGTGAACAAATTAGTCAGATTGGTTCAATCACCGGTATAGTGACCGATATAGCCAACCAAACAAACCTAATGGCTTTTAATGCCGCTGTTGAAGCCGCCCGGGCGGGAGAAAACGGGAAAGGGTTTACCGTTGTGGCGATGGAAATTAGAAAACTTGCCGATCAGAGTAAAAAATCTGCTGAACGTATCAGCTCGCTGGTTAGTGATATTCAGAAAGCCACAAACTCAACGGTGATGGTAACTGAAGAAGGAGCAAAAAATGTCGAAAGAAGTCTTCGGGCAGCCGAACAAACTCGTGATGCCTTTAATGAAATAAATGTATTCGTAAAAAACACGTATGAAGTCTCCCAGCAAACAGCACTGACCGTGAAACAGCAAGTATCCGCGGTTAAACAGGTTGTTGAAGCAATGAACGCGATAAACTCGGGTGTAAAAGAAACTGCAGCAGGTCTTTCGCAGACAAAAGCCGGTATGCACAAACTTAACGAAACATCGGTTTCTCTGAAATTAATAGTATAACTATATGATTGAAGATGATGAAGTACGGCTGATATTTAAGGCTGAATTTGAAGAATATCTGCAGCAGATTGACAGTCTGATACTCAGGTTTGAGAATTCTCCGGAGAACATTTCGCTCCTTCAGGAAATTGCCCGAATCGCGCATAGTATGAAGGGAGGGGCAAGAATGCTTGGTCTATCCGAGATAGTGAAGATCGCGCATTTATTTGAAGAAAAAATTATAGAAATTTCCAAAGCCAAAGCAATAGTCTCAAAAGAACGAATGGATAAATTTTACGAGATGATTAATGTTATTCGTTCGTATGTACTTGAAGCGGTTACAGGAGTACAGGTACAACCTGAAGTTAAATTATTATTTGAAAATTTATTTGCTAAAGAATTCTCTAATACTAAGGAAGAATCGGCTGAGGAAATACCCGCAGCCGATACTCACGTTTTTATCCCTCTCAATTCAAAGACTGAATTGTTAACTGCCGAGGAAAAATCTATAGATAAAGCACCGGAACAGAGTAATAATACTTTTTCAAAAGAGTTTTCTTCAAAGAGAAATGATAATAACTATACTAATACGTTCCATACAGATTATTCTTCGTTCAATATAGACACGATCCGTGTTCCGGCTCAAAAGCTTGATTTGCTTATGAACCTGTCCGGTGAATTGACCGGAGCTAAGATACAAATATCCGGCCGCCTATCAAATTTGGAGGAGCTGACTCCGATTATAGAGCAGCTAAATGGCGATGTGTTTTTATCGCGAAGTATATTGTCCGAAATTTCAAGTCAAATAGGGAAAACACGGTCAAGAAATCTTATAGATATTTATGAAAGGATGAAGGAAAGAACAGAAAAATTGAGTTCAAACCTATCCAAACTGCAGAATAGTGTATATGACGATAACTCGCGGCTGGATTACGTGACCTCTCAAATGGATGACACAATACAGCATCTCAGAATGCTTCCGCTATTGACTATTTTCAATCTCTATCCAAGAATGATACGCGACTTATCTTCTCAAATGAATAAGCAAGTGAATCTTATTGTTACCGGAGGAAATACCACCGCCGATAAAAAAATATTGGAGCTGATGAAAGACCCGATAATGCATTTACTCAGGAACGCGTTGGACCACGGCATTGAAACTGCCGAGAAACGAAAATTGCTTGGGAAACCGGAGATAGGTACTATTAAATTAAGTGCATATCAGACTTCATCAAATGTTGTAATAGAGATAAGTGATGACGGAAAAGGAATAGAGATTGAAGCAATTAAGAGGAACGCTATAAAGAGAAACCTGTTTTCGAAAGAAGAACTTGAAACATTTTCCGACCGGCAAATCTATCAACTTATTTTCACCCCCGGTTTTTCAACCGCTCAGATTATTACCGATGTTTCAGGCCGCGGTGTCGGTCTGGATGTAGTACAGACAACAGTTGAAAAATTAAAGGGAAATATCAGCATTGAGTCGGAAGAAAATATAGGCTGTACTTTTTCCATTAGTCTCCCGCTTACAATGACAACACTCAGGGTAATGATAGCGATGAGTGATAATCGGATATTTGCACTTCCAATTGACAGTGTTATAAGGACAGTCACGCTCACGCCTGAGCAGATATTTCTAATTGAAGGCAAACAAACCATTTTAGTAAATGATCAGCCCATTTCTGTAATGTCCCTTGATATTCTTCTCGAATTGCCATATACAAACCAAACAGGAAACGGGAAGACAGCAAAAGAAACTCTTTATTGTATAATCTTGATGGTAGGAGGAGAACAATTTGGAATCCTCGTTGACTCGCTCGTGAATGAACAAGAAGTTATTGTTAAGCCGCTTGGCTCGATCTTAAAACGCGTGAGAAATGTTGCCAGTTCCACCATACTGGGAACAGGTGAAATTTGTATGATTCTGAATCCGAATGATCTGCTTAAATCAGTCAGAAAACTTGCATCCAATGTTGCCCATTTGGTTGTCAATGAAAATGAAAAAGTCGATAAAAAAGTTATTTTGTTAGTTGAGGATTCTATTACAACACGAACTCAGGAAAAACGGATTCTTGAAAGTGCCGGATATGAAGTTATAACCGCGGTTGACGGGGTTGATGGATTCCAGAAATTATTTGCCGGAGATAATATTGATTTAATTATTTCCGATATACAAATGCCAAATATGGACGGAATATCGCTGACATCAAGGATTAGACAGGAAAGAAAATATTCGGAACTTCCCATCATTTTGGTAACTTCCCTTTCTTCAGACGAAGATAAGAAACTTGGGCTTGACGCGGGGGCGGATGCATACATAACCAAAGGAGCCTTCGATCAAACCATACTTCTTTCAACCATTAGCAGATTATTGTAAAGTATCAGATGCTGTTTGACAATGAATATGGACTAAATGCGCGTCAGCCGATTAAAGTATTGCTCGCGGACGATTCACCATTAGTATTGGCTGTTCTCAGGAAGATTATTACCTCGACTAACGAGATAAAAATTGTAGGAGAAACTACGAGGGGGAACGAAGTTTATCGTATGGCTCAGTCCCTAAAACCTGATGTTATCTGTACTGATTTTCATATGCCCGGAATGAACGGCTATGAAGTTACCAAAGAGATTATGGAAAATAATCCTTTACCGATTCTCATCATCAGTAGTTCTGTTCAGAGCATTGGTGATGAGCTGACCATATTTAACCTTCTCGAAGCCGGTGCGGTGGATGTTTTTCCAAAACCTATAATAGGTACTGAAGAAGAGTATAAGAAGGTCGCGGAAGAACTTATTCAGAGAATAAAAATAGTTTCAAAGGTGCGCCCTTTCAGGCGATCATCTTTGAAGCCGACAGCACAATATAACAAACCGATAAATCAAAGTTTTATCAATACAGACACACCGGTACGAGTTATTGCAATTGGGGCATCTACCGGGGGTCCTCAATTATTAGCTCAGATACTGCCAAATCTTCCCGCGAGCTTCCCTCTCCCGATTCTTTGCGTTCAACATATTGCTGAGGGTTTTATTAATGATTTTGTACATTGGCTTAATAATAGCTGTTTGTTAAACGTGAAAATTGCCGAGCAAGGGGAATATCCGGTCGGAGGGACCATCTATTTTCCAAGAGAGAATACACACCTTAAAGTAGATAAATCAGGAAGATTATTACTGTCAAAAGAAACAGTTATAAAAGAACATTGTCCGTCCGTTAACGAATTGTTTACTTCTGTAGCGCAATATTACACTAAGTTTGCTCTTGGGATAATCCTTACAGGAATGGGTGCTGATGGAGCAGTAGGTTTAAAAAATATTCACGATATGGGAGGTGTTACCGTGGCACAAGATGAAGAGAGTTGTGTAGTATTCGGAATGCCCAAATCGGCAATTGAAATAGGTGCCGTTGACCGTATTCTAAGTCCGCGGCAAATTATTGATTTGTTAAAATTATTGATTAATGGTAAATTGTAAATGGTTAATTATGAACTTACTATTAACTATTGGCGAACGCCCTTTAAGGATTTGGTAACTGCTCAGTCTCCTGAAATCAAGAAAATATACGGTACGGATATTATGTCCCAAAGGGACTAAATTTGAATAACCGTGAGTGACAACTCACGGGAGAATGATAAAAAGCATCTATCCCCGAAGGGGGCAAATTTATGCCGCATAGTTAGTTCGCCCCCTATCGGGGACGTTATTTGTTTGGGCTTACTTTTCCGTGAGTTAGCACTCACGGTTATTCAAATTTAGTCCCGTAGGGACAAATTCAAGAACAGGCTGAGTAGTTACAGGATTTGTAACTTATAGAGAAAAGGAATTTAAATGACTGATAAAATATTAAATATTCTGTTGATTGAGGACAGCCCGCTCGCGGTGAAGCTGATTCACGATCTGTTAGATCACGATATTGATAATGATGGGTATAAAATATTTCATATAGAAAAGGTCTCTGAGGTTGATAATGCAATTGATAATCAAGACTATGATGTAATTCTTCTTGATTTAGGTTTGCCCGATAGTCAAGGGATTCAGACATTTTTTTACGTGTATGAAAAGTGCAGTTTGATTCCTATTGTAATACTGAGCAGCAATGAGGATGAGCAGCTTGCTCTCCGGTCTGTAAAAGAAGGCGCGCAGGATTATCTGATCAAAGGGCAGGTTACCAGTCACTTTCTTGTCAGGACTTTACGGTATGCTATTGAAAGGTTCGGTATGAAAAAACAACTGATGAACCTTGTTGAAGAACTAAAAGAGCACTCTAAGCGGCTTGAATTAAGTAACGCTACAAAGGACAAGTTCTTTTCAATTATTGCACACGATTTGCGAAGCCCTTTCCAGAATATCGTTGGAATTTCTACTCTTTTTTCTCAAGAGATCGAACAACTGGATAGAAATACAATTAAAGAACTCAGCCGCGAATTAAAGAATACAGTTGATAACTACATAAACTTGCAAGAAAATCTGTTAAACTGGGCGATTATGCAGCTTGGGAAAATGCAGTTTGCTCCTGAAAGATTTCTATCGCGGGCAAAAGCAGATGAAGTAATAGGATACCTAAGTGCATATATATTAAATAAAGATATAACGGTTATTAACAATATAAATGCAGCAGCGGAATTATATGCCGATGCAAATATGATAAGAGCTATTCTCTTGAACCTAATTAGTAATGCAATAAAATTCTCTATGAATCGCGGGAAGATCGAAATCCTGATGGACGAAACGAAAGATTCGATTCAAATCACGGTAAAAGACAATGGCGTTGGAATGTCAGAGACACAAATAAAGAATCTCTTTAACCTTGGCATCCGGACATCCACATTTGGAACCGAAATGGAAAAAGGAACTGGATTAGGACTTATTTTGATAAAGGAAATGATAGAAGCTCACGGAGGGAATATTTCAGTACAAAGCCGGTTGGGAGTCGGCAGCGAGTTTTCATTTTCAATACCGAATAAAACAGATTTATAATTTTAATTTTAACGATATATTCTTGGCAGGTGAAAAGTAATTTATGAGTTTACAGCCCATTCAAATATTATTGGTGGAAGATAGCCCCATCGCGACAAAGTTAATGACAGACTTTATTTTGCAAGGTATCGGGATAGAAAATTGCGTTTTATCCCATACCGAAAACTTTACAAAAGCAATTCACTTTTTACAAGAAAAAAAAGTAGATGTAATTCTTCTCGATCTCGGCTTACCGGAAAGCTATGGACTGGAAACATTTCAAAAGATGTATTCTTTATTTGAGACAATACCGATAATTGTTTTGACGGGAAATGAAGACAAAGAAATGGCTCTCGCTTCAGTCAGCGAGGGAGCGCAGGATTACCTTGTCAAGGGACAGCTTAACAGCAACACTCTATCCCAATCTATTCGTTATGCAATTGAGCGCGGCAACATTAAAATCCAGCAAATAGAATATCAGAAGCGGCTAAAGAGGTTCACCAGTGAGTTGGAAAAATTGAATGATTCGAAAGACAAGTATTTTTCCATTCTTGCTCACGACCTGAAAGCTCCATTTGGCGGTTTACTCGGACTTTCAAATATTATTATCGAGGACTTTGAAACTCTCACTAAAGAAGAACTCTTCAAATTTAATGTTGAGCTTAATGTTCTGCTCAATAATCAGTTTAAGCTGCTCCAAAACTTATTAGAATGGGGACGGCTTCAAATGGACAAGATAGATTTTAACCCAAAACCATTTTTGCTTTACCCTGTGGTAAACGAAATCATAGTCGTTTTAAACCCGGCTGCCAATAGTAAAGGCATATTGTTATCCAATAAGGTTTTACCTGAACAAGTCATTAAAGCCGATGAATATATGCTGCGCTCAATGGTTCAAAATTTAGTACATAATGCTCTTAAGTTTTCCGTTCCCTGCGGACAGGTTATTGTTAATTCAGAAATAGTTGAAAATAATCTTGAACTTAGCATTACTGATACAGGAGTAGGAATATCGGAAAAAGAAATTGACAATATTTTCAGTTTAGACAGGTCGCGTACAACCTTGGGCACTGCTCAAGAAAAAGGAACAGGTTTGGGATTACTACTGTGCAAAGATATGGTGGAAAAACACGGCGGGAGTATTACTGTTACAAGTGCAATTGATCAAGGTACAACATTTATGTTATCGTTTCCGGTTTAGGAATCTTACCCTTTTTCTTCGTATCTTTACAATCGTAAATAAAATTGCTTTTTTGATTTCGTTTAAATAATAATTTAGGAGAATTCCTTATGATAGATAAAATTCGCGAGTTGCTCGGTGCCGAAGCAGACAGTTTATTAAACTATACTGCAAAAGTTTCTAAAGAAACAATTCATCTTCCCGGAGAAGACTTTATTGACAGAATATTTATTCCGTCTGATAGAAACATTAATGTCTTGAGAAATCTGCGTGCTTTACATAATCACGGCAGATTGGCAGGCACAGGTTTCCTTTCCATTCTTCCTGTTGATCAAGGTATTGAACACTCGGCAGGTGCATCATTTGCGCCGAATCCCGCATATTTTGATCCGGAAAATATCGTGAAACTTGCTATTGAAGGCGGCTGCAATGCAGTTGCTTCAACTCTCGGTGTACTTGGTATGACTGCCCGTAAGTATGCTCACAGGATTCCTTTTATTCTAAAAATCAATCATAATGAATTGATGACCTACCCGAACAAATTTGAGCAAATTATGTTTGCTTCAATAGATCAGGCATTTGATATGGGTGCAGCAGCAATCGGTGCTACAATCTATTTTGGCAGCGAAGACAGTTCACGCCAAATAATTGAAGTCAGCGAAGCCTTTTCTTATGCTCACGAACTCGGACTGGCAACAATCTTGTGGTGCTATACCCGCAACAACGCGTTCAAAACAGCAGATAAAGATTACCACGTTTCGGCTGATTTGACAGGACAGGCTAACCACCTCGGTGTTACTATTCAGGCTGATATTATAAAACAGAAACTGCCTGAGAACAACGGCGGATATAATGCTCTTAAGAACTACGGCAAAACCAGTCCTAAAGTTTATACCGACCTCACTACCGATCATCCTATCGACCTTACCCGTTATCAGGTAATGAACTGCTATATGGGAAGAGCCGGACTTATCAATAGCGGAGGCGCATCAGGCAGCAACGACTTTGCCGAAGCAGCAAAAACCGCGGTTATCAACAAACGCGCAGGCGGAACCGGACTTATCTTGGGAAGAAAAGCATTCCAAAAGCCATTTGCCGATGGTGTGAAATTAGTTAATCTAGTGCAGGATGTCTATCTCTCAAAAGAAGTGACAATCGCTTAAATTATTTTTTTGTTATAAATAAAGCGGCTGTTCTCTTTGAGATAGCCGCTTTATTTTTATATATAAATAGTGTCTATTATAACCTTTTAATTGAACCACTTAAGCACTTTCCCCAATCAATATCTTTTGTGAAAATCCTAATAAATTTGATTCGCTCTTGTATGTTGCGTTTTGTTGTCAACAACCGCTGACAACATATTTCCAATAACGGGGAAAAAGAAAATACAGAATTGACAGGTTAAAAATGATAGAAAAAATAATTCAATGGTCGGCAGATAACAGGTTTTTTGTTATCATTATTTATCTCGTGATTATCGGGGCGGGAATATATAGCGTGGTTAATTTGCCTGTGGATGCTATTCCCGATCTTTCGGAAAACCAGGTTATCGTGTTTACCGAATGGATGGGCAGGTCGCCGGAAATAATAGAGAATCAGGTTACATACCCCATTGTATCGGGCTTGCAGGGATTGCCGCACGTGAAAGCAGTCCGCGCATCGTCTATGTTTGGTATGTCGTTCGTGTTCGTGATTTTCGAGGATAATGTTGATACTTACTTTGCCCGCACTCGGGTTTTGGAAAGAATGAACACCGTGCAGGCACAATTACCGGCAGGTGTTGTCCCCTCCTTAGGACCGGATGGAACAGGCGTTGGGCACGTGTTTTGGTACACGGTAGAATCCAAAAACCTTGATCAAGGTGCATTGCGATCAATCCAAGATTGGTATATTAGATATAAATTATCTTCTGTCGATGGAGTGGCGGAGGTGGCGAGCATAGGCGGATATGTCAAGCAGTATCAAGTTGATGTTAACCCAACGGATTTACGTGCTTATAATATGACTGTTTCCGAGGTGGTCAATGCAATTCAACGGAGCAATAATGAAGTTGGCGGGAAAATTTTAGAGGTCAATGATGCTGAATATTTTGTAAGAGGACAAGGTTATATACAATCGATAGAGGATGTAGAAAAAACTGTAATTAAATCCGGTGCCAACGGGATTCCGATTCTTATAAAAGATGTTGCCAAGGTTCAATTGGGCGGCGATATACGGCGCGGTGCATTAGAAAAAAACGGCAAAGGAGAAGCAGTTGGGGGAATCGTTGTTATGCGCACAGGCGAGAACGCTCAAAAAGTGATTGAACGGGTAAAGGAAAAAATAAAAGAAATCTCTCCGGGGCTTCCCGAAGGTGTTGAAATTATCACATCGTATGACAGAAGCACGCTCATACGCGAAGCGGTGGGAACATTGGAGCGGGCATTAATCGAAGCATCCATAACCGTGGCTATTATGGTTATGATATTTCTCCTTCATTTTAGAAGTATCATTCGCATCCTTATTGAGCTTCCAATATCCATTCTCATCGCGTTTATATTTATGTATCTCTTCGGCATATCTTCCAATATTATGAGTCTTGGGGGCATAGTCTTGGCTGTGGGAGTAATAGTAGATTCATCAATCGTGCTTGTTGAAAACGCGTATCGTAATCTGGCAAAAGCAATTGAAGAGAAAGGAGTTTTAACTAAAGGAGAATACGCGAAAATTTCCATTGATTCCGCGAAACAAGTCGGCAGGGCGATTTTCTTTTCTGAGCTGATTATATTAGTGTCTTTTCTTCCTGTATTTTTATTAACAGGTCAAGAAGGAAAACTATTCAGACCATTAGCATTCACGAAAACTTTTGCTATGACAGGTTCGGCGATTGTCGTAATATCCATCATCCCTGTTTTAATGACTATGCTTATGCGGGGCAATTTCAAGCCCGAAGACAAAAACCCGACTACTAAATTTTTTATCAAACTGTATAAACCGGTAATTCATTGGGTGTTAAAGCATAGAAAAATCACCATCGCGTTGAACATTATCGCGTTATTGATTACTATCCCAATGATTATGAACACGGGCAGTGAATTTATGCCCCCGTTGGATGAAGGTTCGATTTTATATATGCCTGTAACATTGCCCGGGGCATCGATAGGAGAGGTAAACAGAATCCTTCAGGAGCAGGACAAGATCATAAAATCCATTCCGGAAGTTGATCACGTCCTTGGAAAGACAGGAAGGGCTGAAACCGCGACAGACAATGCTCCGCTTAGTATGATAGAAACTATCATCTTGTTGAAACCCAAAACCGAGTGGCGCAAAGGAATCACCAAACAAGATATTGTTTCAGAATTGGATAATAAATTGCAAATACCCGGTGTGCGCAACGGTTGGACTCAGCCGATTATTAATCGAATTAATATGCTTTCAACAGGAGTGCGTACCGATGTGGGGCTTAAAATATTCGGACCTAATTTGGATACGCTCGAAGCGTACGCGATTAAAGCCGAGAACTTGCTCAAAACAATTAACGGTGCTGCCGATGTTGTCGCCGAGCGGGTTCAGAATGGTTATTATCTTGATATTCAAATAAAGCGGGCTGCCGCGGCAAGATATGGTATAAACATTCGCGACTTGCAGGATATTATTGAAACAGCAATAGGCGGGCAAAATCTTGGCATCGTCATAGAGGGCAGAATGCGTTTCCCGATCAGGATGCGTTACCAGAAAGACTATCGCGGCGATGTCGAAGAACTTAAGAATTTGATTGTGCCTGTTACTCTGTCCAATTCAATGGCGGCAGCGCAATCAGGAATTAGTACAATAGGCAGCGCAGGCGGGAATAGTTCCGGCAGAGGAATGTCCGCGATGGGTAGTAAAGCTAATACGGCAAGTGCTGTCGCCATCCCTACAGACAACCAAAGTGATTTTTCATTAACATCAACGGAACAGAATGCAGTTACATATCTCCCGCTGTCGGAATTAGCGGATATTAAAACTGTGACGGGTCCCCCGATGATTAGCAGTGAAAACGGTATGCTCCGTTCGATTGTATTTATGAACACGAGAGGCAGGGATATGGGCAGCGTTATGGTTGACGCGAAAAAAGCGATTGAAGGGAATTTATATCTTCCTGCGGGATACAGTTACAGCTGGAGCGGGCAATATGAAAGTAAAATGCGCGCGCAAAAAACACTTGAATATATTATGCCGCTGGTTTTTCTTTTAATATTTATGCTGCTTTATATGACTCTAAAGGATTATGTGGAAGCGGGTGTAGTAATGCTTTCCGTGCCTTTTGCACTCATTGGCGGAATGTATATGGTATATATTTTGGGATATAATTTTTCGGTTGCCGTGTGGGTAGGATTTATCGCGTTATACGGAATCGCGGTTGAAACGGGTGTTGTGATGGTGATATATCTGCACGAAGCATTAGATAGAAAACTGCGGGCTTTTGAAAAAGGAGCGCGGGGACCGCTTACTAATGAAGATATCTATGATGCAACTGTTGAGGGTTCAGTTTTGCGGCTCAGACCAAAACTAATGACTGTTGCAACCGCTATGGTCGGTTTAGTTCCGGTGATGTGGTCAACAGGGACAGGCTCGGATATGATGAAACCGTTAACCGCTCCAATGATTGGCGGGCTGCTGACTTCCGCAATTCACGTGCTTGTCGTAACACCGATTTTATTTACAATGATGAAAGAAAGATCCCTAAAAAAAGGAACACTTAGTGTTTCTAAAATGGCTGATTGGATGAAGGAAAGTGAATAATGGGAAAGTATGATGACCGCATAACCGGACTTTGAAGTTTAAACACTCGCTTAGATATCAAAATGCTCTTTTCCGGCATTTTTATGTAGCAAATTAATACTTTTTATACAATTTTACTGAAGCCCTATTATTCGTTCCAGCAGAACCATTTTTCTCATCGCGCTAAACTCCCGAGAAGTGAGCTTATAATAATATTCTCCTGAAGGTAATCTTGAAGCATCAAAAAAATAAGAATAAAATCCTTTTTTCAATTTTTTTTGGACTATAACTTCAACTTCCGTGCCTAGTGTATCGTAAACTGTCAGGGCAACATCTATTTCTTTCTCTAAAGAAAAACCAATTTCCGTTGAACTTGTAAACGGATTTGGATAGTTTTGCTCCAAAGTATTTATAATAACCTTATGTCCAAGGTTTCTTATTCCGATTTCCGTACTTTCTTTCATAGTACACCAAAATCACTTTCTAAATATATAATTCTTTTTGAATTCTTTGTTTATTTGTCTCAATGTTTTTGTACAAACATATTAACAAGATTATAACAAAAAGAGTTCAAATTCTGTGCCACTATAAAATGTATGTTTTTGAACTATTTTTAAGGATTGTTGAATCGAAAATGATACACTACTGAACCAATTTGAGAAATATGGTAACTGTTTTGGTCAATAATTGTAACTGTTTTGGTTGAATTTGGGAAATTTAAATTGGATGAAGAGAAAACATTGGTAAGTTCATCGAAAATATTGATACTTTTCCAGCAAATCCTAATTATCGTGCCTGTATTACATAATTGTGCTTTTGGATACCGGAATATAGATTTTAAATATTGATCCCTTACCAACCTCAGATTCAACTTCTAATCTCCCTCTATGAATTTCTATAAACTCTTTAACTAATACCAAACCCAAACCGGTACCCATTTCACCACTTGTTCCTTTACGGCTGACACGCTCGTCAACTTTATATAATTTCGCCCGCAAAGATTCATCCATTCCAATGCCTGTATCGGAAACTTTTAATATAACAAAATTGTTATCTTTCTCTATCGTTATGTTTATCACGCTGTTCTGATGCGAAAACTTTATTGCATTTGCTATTAAATTGCGTGCAACTGTTGACATCATTCGTTCATCAGCGTAAACAATAGAATCCGATTTAATATCGAGATGCAAAGTTATATTTTTCATTAATGCTTGTGCGCTGTATAGACTTATGGCTGACTTGCAGACATCCGCGATACTTAATTCATCCGGATCGGCTTTACTGATACCTAATTGCAAACGGGACCAATCGAGTAAATTTTCCAACAACTTATATCCACTTTGAGCTGTTTCGTGGAGCGCGACTGCAATATCTAAAGAGTCTTTATTACTCAGTCCGTTGTTCGGCATTTTCAAAATATCGGTATAACCAAGAAAAACGTGAAATGGATTTTTTAGATCGTGCGCGATAATGGAAAACAACCCGTCTTTTGCTGTATTAAGTTTTTTAAGTTCAATATTCGCAACGCGAACTTCCTCTGTTCGTGCTTCAACACGCTCTTCAAGCAAGTTATTGCTTTCCTGAAGTTCATCACGCAGTATCTGTATATCGCGAAACATTTTTGCGTTCTTTAGAGATATTATAATTGACTGGAAAACAGTAAAAAACAGAAAACCTATAGGCATATAGTAGCCAGTAACAATCCAATCCAATCCAAAAAGAAGATCGTTAATCGCGGTGATTAAGGGAACAGAGAGTCCTATTAATACAAGTACCGCGTATTCCCGTTTACGTTTAGCAGCGAGAACAGAAATATAAAAGATATATAATACCCCTGTAAAGGATGTAAGAAAAATATAATCCATTAGTTTTGAATTAAATGAATAGGGAACGAAAATCACGCTAATGGAAAATGCCGCGAAAATAGCAGCTAAATATCTTAATACGGTCTTATTCGTTTCTTCCGGATAAAGGTGCCGGAAAAACAAGAGCAGCGTGACAGTCATATTTATGGTTAACAACCATACCTTATAAACTAATTCTGTACTAATATCAGGTATAATATAATAGATGACTCGCTCGCCTTCAACAAGAGTTTGTACGGCTAATAGAAATGTTGTAATTGAAAACGAAAGATTGAATTTTTCATCAGGCCTTGAGAAGTGGAGAATGAAATGGTATAGTCCTATTATTATAAGCACACCAAATGCAAATAAATAGAAGAACTGCTTTCTATTTACGAGTGCTATAAGGTCCTTTTCAATGCCGATATAGAAATGATCATCTGCACCGAACATTTTCGAATCAAAGTAGTTAGAAAAATTAATTATTAATTGAACGGTATCTTTATTTGAACTAAAAAACACTCGCCCGGGTCGTATCTCCGGTTTGAATTGTTTTGAATCCGGTGAAGCAACTCCTTGACGTAACACAAGAGAAGTATCAATCCACAGGTTATATGCCGAGTGAATTTCTATGATATACAATCCCAGTGATGCAATTGCATTTGTTCGTGAAATTGCAGAATGAGGGAGGATAATACGAAGACGATATGTGCCGAAGCCTTGTGCCGGAGTGACCTGCCCATTGATATTAGTTCCATTCAGGTTGGCAGGAAGTAAAGTGTAGCTATATTTACCTGTTTTATCTATTGTATCAAAATCAGATGGAGTATAATGCTTCCCGATATATATTTCCCACTCGCCATCTAAAGTGCAGCTGCCATCCCGCGCAAAATCATATTGGGATAGATCAATAATTCCCTTTCCAGCCCGAGGCTGTGGAAATAAGTTTATTGTCCAAAGGGATAAAATCCAAACGGCAAATAATAATATACGCGAAATACTTACCCTGTAAATCGTCAAGACAAACTCTTTCTAAATAGTTACAATATGGGAAAAACATTAACGTGAATATAAATATAATATTACTGAAATTATACTTATTATAACGGGTGCGCGACAATAAAAAGTTATGGAATAAGTGAAGTCCTTTGAAATTTGCCTGTTCGGTATGCTGTAAAACAAGTAAAGTTCACGATGGGATATATCGAAAACGGAGTTATTTGGAGATATGCGATTATCGATGTTATTTGAACATAAAGACATCGCGCACGGATTTACCGGAACACGGAGTCAAAAAAATCCCTCTTTTGTAGAGGAATTTGTAACTACTCAGCCATCTACCAAAAGGAGCTATCATTTTTTCATAATCAGAGCTCGTTTTGGTAGATGGCTGAGTAGTTACGAAAAAAATATGGTATATTTGTCGAATAATATTATTATTCTATCACGGAAATGAAAAAATTATTATTTGTTATCTTCTATAACTTGGCCGCGGTCGCGGTTATCCTATTAGTTCTCGAACTGGTTCTGTTTTTATTCTTCCCCTACATCAAACCCCTGGGGACAGATAGGAATCTCATTGCAGACAGCGTTTACTTTGATTCGCCCGGATTACGCCCGAATTCATTTGGAAATAGTAACGGTGCTGTAATGGAAGTAGATCAGTATGGATTCCGGAAGACACATCGAAAGATAGACCTCTCTAAAAAGAGTATTTTACTTATCGGAAATTCTGTAACTCTTGGATTAGGCGTTGATAATGATTCTACATTTGCTGCATTTACGCAGGCGAAAACAAGTGAAATAAATGTACTAAATTTATCGGTTATCGGTTTCAATCTTGCAGATTTTAATAATGTATTCCGTTATTATTTATCACGCAATTTATTCGATTCACTCAATGTTTCGGCTGTCGTAATATGTTGGTGTTTGAGCGATGTTTACTTCGGGTCTGTCAATAATATTGAAATGCCCGGTGGAACAATGAGATATATATTCAGTGATTTTTTGACATTTATCAGAAGCCATAGCCGGACATATATATTTGCAAAGAATATTATTTTTGACCGTCCTGCAAATTATTTCGATTTTTATAAACAATTTTATTATGAAGATAATGGATTATTTAAAAGTTCTGTTGATACGCTGCAGTCAATATCTAAAATGGCATCTGATAGAAATATCCATTTATATATTCTTCAGTTACCCTATGAATACCAGCTTCGTTACCCGACTCGCGCGGGCATCTTTCAACCGCAGGAAATACTTGCCTCTAAATTAAAATCAAGACGACTTACTGTTATAGACCCTGCGGAATTTCTTGAAGGGACTAAGATCCCCGCTGGGAATCTTTACTTATATGGAGATGGTATTCATTTTTCGGAGACCGGACATAAGTACATCGCCAATTTTTTGGCGGACTGTCTAAAAACCGAAATGACAAGCAAATAACGATTTCGCATTCGTTAAAAATTAGAAATGTGCTTTATTGCTTAAACCGGCTGAGCTGGCTATCAAGTGTCCTGTAATTGGGAATGTATTTTTCTACTTCTGCCCAAAATTTTGCCGAGTGATTGGGGTGGCGGAGATGACAAAGTTCGTGTATGATAAGGTAGTCTATTAATGGTTGTGAAAGCTGCATTAACCGGGAATTTAGTGATATAGTACCGCGAGAGGAACAGCTGCCCCATCGGGTTTTTTGCCCCCTGACAGAAATCTTCGCGGGATTGAAATTGAATTGTTTTGCAAGTTCACGACATCGTTCAGGCAATATTTTTTTCGCGTGAATCTTTAGAAAAATCATATATACATCAAATGGGGACATATCTGTATTGGAAGGGCTTTGTATTATTACTTCATTGTCAGTTACTTGAACGTGGTGATTTCGCATTGAATCAGACTTGCTGTAATTTAAAGTTAGTTCTTTCCCTCTCCAATAATACTTGAATAATTCCAAATCGAGTAAATGTAAATTCTTTTCTACCCAAGCTACATTGTCATATAAAAGCTTGATTCCGAGCTCGATTGATAGTTTTATGGGAACAACAACTTCAAGCGTTCTACGTTTTGATATCCTGATAATCATTTGCTGCGCACGCTGGCTGTGCTTCAACGTGTAGGGTATCATTTTGCCCTTTACTTCAATCGTGTGCAAATTTTTTATTTTTCTAACTTGGTTACAAGATTATTTATGATAGCTTTTTGAATGTTGTTTTATCTTTGCCATCCTGAAGCACAATACCAAGTTTTGCAAGTTCATCACGTACAAAATCTGAAAGTTGATATTGTTTTTGCTTTTTTGCTTCAACGCGTACTGAAATCAGCAGCTCGATCAACTCGTTTTCAAGTGATGGCGCGTTAGTATTGGCTTGTTCAAATGATGCAATCCCAAATATGCCCGCTGCTGTTATATCAAGAAACTCCTTTATGGCAATCAGCAATTGACGCGGTGCAGCGGGATAAGCATCAAGTGCTTTATTTGCATCCCTTATGAAATCGAATAATACGCCGCAGGCTCGCGGAGTGTTGAAGTCATCGTCCATTGCAGATTCAAAAGCTGTTCTAAACTGCGCGATATCAAAGGCCGAAAGAGAATCAGGTACATCAACAGCTGATTCAAGCGAATTAGTAATTCGCTGAATTAGGTTATCAATTTTTTGCAAACCGCGTTTTGCACTTTCCAATCCTTCATTGGCAAAGTTTAACGGTGCGCCATAATGCGTTTGGGCAAAGAAAAATCTAATAGTTTCAGCAGAATAGTGAACAAGAAAATCACGCGCTGTTTGAAAATTCCCAAGTGATTTAGACATTTTTTCATTGTTGATATTAAGGAATCCGAAATGCAGCCAATAGCGGACAAAAGTTTTTCCGTTAGCGGCTTCGCTTTGCGCGATTTCATTCTCGTGATGCGGAAAAATCAAGTCATTGCCGCCGGCGTGAATATCAAAAGTATCTCCCAAATGTTTACAGCTCATAGCGGAGCATTCTATATGCCATCCGGGTCTTCCGGTACTCCAGGGGCTTTCCCAAGCCGGTTCACCGGGTTTCGCACTTTTCCAAAGGGCAAAGTCTAAAGGGTTTTGCTTCGCGGTGTTAATCTCAACACGCGCTCCTTCAATAAGATCATCAATATTTTTTCCGCTTAGTTTACCGTAATTCTTAAATTTCGAAATATCAAAAAATACATTTCCATCCTGATTATAGGCATAACCGTTTTGAATCAACCGCTCTATCATAGATATAATATCGCCTATATGTTCCGTTGCTTTCGGGTAAATGGTAGCAGGTTTAACGCCTAACTTAACAATATCGTCAAAAAATGCGCGGGTAAAGAATTCAGCAACTTCCCTTGGAGTTTTGTTTTCCGCATTAGCCTTATTGATAATTTTGTCATCTACATCAGTCAGATTCATCGCGAAAGAAACTTCGTAACCTTTGTACTCAAGATACTTTCTTATAAAATCGCTGTTAATAAAAGAACGCGCGTTGCCAATATGAAATAAGTCATAGACGGTTGGTCCGCAGACATACATTTTAATTTTCCCTTTTTCAAGGGGAATAAATTCTTCTTTTTGTTTTGAAAGAGTATTATAAATTACAAGCATTTTCGCATAAATTTTTAATATATAAAATAGAAAATACGCAATAATTCGGAAAGGTTATAAAAAAACTACCTACTTAGGGATTGCCCGCAAATAACATTTACATCTTCGTAAATATAACCTTCACGATCTTAGCGTGATAAAGTGTTACTGTTATTTGTGAACAAACCCATAGCATTGCAATATCTGCATTTCCATATAAATCTTGAAAATAGCATAAACTTTCACTAAACACAAATAATCAGTATTTTAGCATTACAAAAATGATTAAACAATGTGCCATAATTTTCGGTTGTCTCTTCGTTGGTGAAATAGTAGTATTTATCACCGGTATCAAAATACCTGCAAGCATCATAGGTATGCTGCTGCTAACCGGTTTGCTAAAACTAAAATTCGTAAAACTTCGGCAGGTTCAGGCTATTTCTGAATTTTTTGTTTCGAATATCTCTTTTTTTTTTCATTCCTCCCGGCGTGGCAATAATGTTATATTTTGATGTATTAAAAAATGAGCTTGCTGCTATATTGCTGTCATCTGTATTGAGTACAATGATAGTGCTTGCTGTAACCGGCTGGGTGTATCAAAAAACCAAGAAAGAAAATGAATAATTTTCTTCTTGGTTCGGATACTTTTGCAATTGCTCTTACCTTTGGTTTGTATTTCGTGTTTCAGAAACTGTATTCGCGGTTTAATTTGTTTTTTCTAAATCCCGTGCTAACAACCATTATTACGTTAATAGCTTTTTTACAAATATTCGGTATTCCTTACAGTACGTATAGCAAGGGAGGCAATTTTATAAGTCTTCTGCTTAAACCTGCAATTGTTGCATTGGGAGTTCCATTATATCTTAATCTGGAACACATAAAAAAGCAGAAAAACGGCATTATTCTTTCACAACTTGCAGGGTGCGTAACGGGTATAGTGTCAGTCATAATTTTTGCAAAAATATTTGGAGCTTCTAAACCGATAATATTGTCTTTAGTGCCAAAGTCGGTAACAACACCGCTTGCAATGGAAATTTCAAATTCAATTGGCGGAATCCCATCGGTTAGCGCGGGTGTTGTTGTTACTGTCGGGATATTAGGTTCAGTTGCAGGGCTTTGGTTTTTGAAGATAATCCGCGTAAAACACCAGGATGCAGCAGGTATTGCAATGGGTACTGCCGCTCACGGTTTAGGCACAGCGCGAGCGGCTGAATTGAGTGAACGGCACGGAGCATTTGCTACAATAGGCTTGATACTAAACGGTATTTTTACTGCCCTGTTTGCACCTTGGATAATTAAACTGTTTGAAAAGTGGTTATAATATCCCTATTCTTTTTAGAATTTCAACCGATGGTAAATCAAGCATAGCTTTTGTTAAATTTAATCCGATTAGATGAGCATCGGTGATAACGCCATTATTCGCGGCATTCCCGAGATACACGAGTAATCCGCGAATTGTAGCGGCATCATCAAACACTCCTTTTGATTGTCCCGGTTTAGCTGCATCGGAAATAAATCGTTTCATACGTTGAATCGTGCTATCACGGCCTTCTAACAAGTGGATATACACCGCGATATACCGGGCAATACATTGCGCGGGATGAATATCCCATCCCTGCAAAATACCGTACTTTAGGGATTCAGTCACATTATATAAATGCTCACTCCATCCTTTGAATACTATCTGCTTATTTTCATCTTTCCGGTCAGGGCTCAAATCTTTTCCGCGATGTATTTCAACCGGCAATGTATTTGTCACGCCGTCAACAACGTCAACAGCAAAAGAATTTGTCGAGAGCAAAATTTGTCCGCGCAGATCATTTACAAAAGGATGCGTGTAGATTTGAAAGCCCGCGGGAACTCCAAGCGCGGAAAGATAGTCATAAATCCCGATATGCAATCCAATGGTACGTCCGAAACCGGATTTGAGAAGATTAAGTAATTGAGAATTTCCCTTTTCATCAGAAAGTAAAGCGGGTTCCTCGACCATAAGTTCAATTTTAATGGTGTTTAGTTTTAGTCCGGCACGAAATTCTATTTCGCTAAGCGTTTCACAAAGAAGTTCAACCTCATCAGGGCGGGTAATTTTCGGCAAAGTTATCACGAATCCTTTCGGCAGTTTACCGGCAGAAGCATCCAAGAAAGTACTGATAAAAATATCAAGTGTATCTAATGCTCTTTTTCGTGTTGAACCGGATAGAGATTTAATTCTGGTTCCAAAACGGTTTGGCAGGAGAGATTCCGCGAAAGCAATTGCCGCTTCATTTGCCGCGAACTGTGCCGCGGCATTTTCATCATCATCTGTATGGCAGCCATAGCCGTCTTCAAAGTCAATCCTGTAATCTTCAACGGGATTGGAATCAATTTTCGAGCAAATTAAATGAAATGTCTCGTTTATAAGCTGCTCCGCATCTTCTGCAATAATTCCCCGCCCTGACATTTCAAGCAGCAGCATTAATGATTCAGGATAAGGAAGATAAGTTGTCCGGTAGTGATTCATTATTGATTGAAATCTAACTAAACTATCTCGTTTAAAGAGATGCGCACCGCCATAGAGGGTGTGCATTGGCTGCCTGTTATTGCTTTCTATTGAAGATAGATACGAAAAATCACCCAAGGAGTCTGCTTGTGACGCTGTATAGTTTTCGCCGAGTATTCTTGATGTCTCTGCCATTTTGTAACCTTTGAAATAATTGTTGGGAACTATTTACCGGTTTGATAGTCTTATTATGTAGCAAAATAGTTCTAATATAGATATTGAATTTAGTATTTTCCGTTACGCGAAAAATAATTAGTTTAAACAGTAATTACAGAAAAATAATGATAGTATGAAAACAAAAAAAATTCTTTGGGTTGATGACGAGATAGAACTATTTCGCTCGCATATAATATTACTTACAGAACGAGGCTATGAGGTTCTAACTGCAACAAATGGTTTTGATGCCCTTGAAATGCTCAAGGAGAATGAGTTCGGGCTTATTTTTCTTGACGAGATGATGCCCGGGATGGGCGGATTAGAGCTGCTTGGCAAAATTAAAGACTTTGATACAAATATTCCTGTTGTTATGGTAACAAAGAATGAAGAAGAATCCATAATGAACGAAGCTATCGGCGGAAAGATTAGCGATTATCTTACTAAGCCTGTAAATCCAAGTCAATTGATATTAGTGTGCAAAAAAATATTGGAAAGTAAAGAGCTTTCAAGTCAATACGCGGCAAAAGATTATATACAGGATTTTAATCGAATAACTACGCGGTTGAATGATTCTCTCAATTACGAAGAGTGGATTGATATCTACCTAAAGTTAGTGAATTGGGATATGGAGTTAGACTTACACCCTGATATCGGGTTACGCCAAACTTTTAATGACCAGCGAAAAGAATGTAATCAGGAGTTCTCTAAATATGTTGAAAAAAACTATGTAAAATGGATTAACTCGAGCAAAAGAGATAATCGTCCGCTAATAACCACTGATATTGTTCCCGACTATGTTATTCCTGAATTGAAGAATGAAGATGCAAACGTGTTTTTCTTCGTGCTTGACTGCCTCAGACTTGACCAGTGGATGCTGATGGAATCGCACCTGAGTGATATTTTCCGAATTAAAAAAGATTATTATTATTCGATACTTCCAACAGCAACAGCATATTCCCGTAATGCTCTTTTCGCCGGTTTATTTCCCGGTGACATTGAAAAATATTATCCTGATCTGTGGAAAGGTTCTGATGATGACGAGAGAAGTATGAATAAATACGAGAAAGATTTTCTTCAGCTTCTGTTAGACAGGAAAAAAGTAAAACTGCGTAATGAACTGAAATATATTAAAATCATTGACCCTGAAGTCGGACGCAATTTTGAACAAAACGTGATGTCTTATAGAAATAATAATCTAACCGCGGTTGTAGTCAATTTTCTTGATATGGTCGCGCATGGCAGGTCTGATTCGGAATTACTAAAAGAGATTGCCCCGAATGAACCGGCATATCGTTCGCTTACTAACAGCTGGTTTACGCATTCTTCTTTGCTGAATACATTTAAGACAATCAGTAAAATGAAAAATGTTAAAGTAATAATCACCACTGACCACGGCAGTATAAGATCGATGCGCGGCGCAAAAGTATTAGGCGATAGAGAAACTTCTACTAACCTTCGCTTTAAGTATGGAAGGAATTTGAAAGTTGAAGATAAACACGCGCTATTTATCAGGGACGCGGGAGAATATAGATTACCCAAACGAGGAATGACGGTCAATTATATTATTGCAAAAGAAGATTATTATTTTGTCTATCCAACAGATTATCATAAATATCTGTCTTACTATAAAGACACTTTCCAGCACGGAGGCATTTCATTGGAAGAAATGATACTCCCTGTCATTACTATGGAGACCAAAGATTGACAGTAGTGCTTGTTGATGAACGGGTTATTTCCGAAGAAGAAACAAAAACAGTTATCGATATAATATTTGAGTATATTATTCCCGGAACTTGTGTAACACTGAATGGAGAATTGGGTGCAGGAAAAACTTTCATAACCAAATATATTACATCGAAATTCGGCATCAAGCAAATTAGCAGCCCTACTTTTTCATTAGTAAACGTGTATGCAGGCAGTTGTAAATTCTATCATCTGGACTTCTACCGGATTCAGTTAAGCGAAGAGCTTTTTGATATAGGTTATTTTGAAATGATTGGCGATGCTGAATCAATTATTGTAATCGAATGGGCAAATATGTTCCCTGAGGTGCTTCCTCTAAATAGAATTGATATTTCAATTGAGATTGGTGAAGATACCGAACGGTTTATCAAGGTTTTGAAATATGAATAAATACCCTATTTTAGCTGTCGAAACATCATCGTCTGTTTGCGCGGTTGGTATTTACTTTGATTCAACGCGCTACACTCAAACTCAACACTTTGAAACAAGGAAACACGCTTCAATAATAATCCCGCTTATTGATAATTGTCTTAGTAATTTCGGCATTACCGCGAAAGAACTGGGATGTATTGCTGTAAGTGAGGGTCCGGGGTCGTTTACAGGTTTGCGTATCGGATTAAGTGCCGGAAAAGGGATTTGCACAGGTGTGCAGATACCGCTTATTATGGTTCCAACTTTTTCGGCAGCCGCTTTTGAGTTAAGTAATTTTCTCCCGTTAGGAAGTCATTTTTTTGTATCTTCTAAAGTAAATACAACCGAATATTTTGTCGCGAAATTCACCATAATAGATAATGGATTCGAAATTGAACATAGCGTGGAAGTTGTAACAGAAGATGAAATGAAAACACGGCTAACAGAATCTGATTTTGTAGCAGGAAGCACAAATTGGTTTAGGTCGCGAAATTTTATTAATTTAGTATGTCCATCTCCGCTTTTTGTCGCGAAATGGGCAGAGCAATTCGGCAAAGCAATTCAGCCTGCTGAAATTGATTTAATTGAACCCGAATATTATAAAGAATTTACGGTACATAAAACCGCGATTCGGACAAAAGAAAACAATGAAAAAATACTTTAACATAGCCGGTCCTTGCAACGACAAAAGCCATTATATGGTTCCGGTGCTGAATAGGCACAAAGAAATTTACGGTATAGTAGATCAGGGACATTATTTCGTGATTCACGCGGCGCG
The DNA here is from genome assembly GCA_903929035.1 of uncultured Ignavibacteriales bacterium. Taxonomy (GTDB): domain Bacteria; phylum Bacteroidota; class Ignavibacteria; order Ignavibacteriales; family Ignavibacteriaceae; genus CAIYTF01. The sequence goes on along the minus strand of CAIYTF010000171.1, from coordinate 5,899 downwards.
TCAAACCGGTAAAACCACGTTAATCAAGGCGTTGGTAAACTATTATAACGCCGCCGGTGATTATTACGCTTTATATTGTTCTTTGGAAGCGGTCGAGGCTTTTGGTGATCCCAAAGATGGTATTCCCCAAATTCTCGCCAATATTAAATCGGAATTGAAATATTCGAAATTGCCTCATAAAGATAGTTTTGGCGTTAATCAAAATTCCGATGATGTATCGGCATTAGTAAAAAATTCATTGAGGGATTATTGTGCTCTTCTCGACAAACCTTTTATATTGTTTATCGATGAAATAGACGGATTGCAAGACGGTACCTTGGTGACCTTTTTGCGGCAGCTGCGGGATGGTTATATTAGCAGACCCGAAGTTCCTTTCGTTCACAGCATAGCACTTGTCGGAATGCGAAATATCAGGGACTATAAATCCAAAGTGAGAGAAAATCAATTTACGCTCGGTTCAGCGAGTCCCTTTAATATTATTTCGGACGCTTTAACGATTAGAAACTTTTCAATAGAGGATATTGAATCCCTTTACGCGCAGCATACAGCGGCAACGGGACAGGTGTTTGAAAAGCCGGTAATTGATAGAGTGTTCGACCAAACTGACGGACAGCCTTGGCTCGTGAATGCTATTGCCCGGGAAATAACGCAAAAAATATTGGAAAATGATTATACTAAGCGGATAACCGTTGAACTTGTTGACCAAGCGATCCAAAACATAATATTGCGGCGGGAAACTCATATTGACAGCCTGCTTGATAAATTGAAAGAACCGAGAGTTCAAAAAATTATTGAATCTATCATCTTGGGAAAAACCAACGACCTACATATTTTGGACGATGACACGCGGTATTGTTTGGATTTGGGATTGATAAAAGATGCCGATAAAATTTTGCGTCCGGCAAATAAAATATACGCGGAAGTTATTATACGAACTTTAAGTTATAACACGCAATTTAATCTAAATAGTCAAGTGCCGATTAAATGGATAGATAGCTTAGGTAATATCGATATGACAGGATTGTTAAAAGGCTTTCAGCAATTTTGGCGTGAAAACTCCGATATTTGGATGGAAAAATACGAGTATAAAGAAGCAGCTCCTCATTTAATATTACAGGCATTTTTACAGCGAATAATCAACGGCGGGGGTGAAATAATAAGAGAATATGCCTCCGGCAGGGAGCGAATGGATTTATGCGTGGTTTACGAAAACAACAAATACCCGATTGAATTGAAAATAATGTATTCAAAATCCGTTGTCAAAGAGGGGCTTGAGCAATTAAGCAATTATCTGACAACACTGGGCGAAAATATCGGTTGGCTTATTATTTTCGACAGGAGCAAAAAGAAAAGCTGGGACAAAAAAATACATTGGAAAACAGAAAAGATTGACGGTAAAACGATTCATATAGTTAACTGTTAGGGCTTGTATAAGAAATAACATTTACAATTTCTCACGCGAAGACGCGAAGACCGCAAAGGTTAGATTTAGAAGATGTAAAGGTTATTTCTTTACAAGGACTTAGTTATCGGAGTTGAATTACCCTCCGAACTATGACAGTAATTATTTAGCTTGTAAAAATCATAGTTCAAGACAATATTTATCATAAATAAGGAAAAAATGAATGAGGACTTTATTTTTTATTTTAGCCGGTTCTCTGTGCATATACGCGCAGATTTTTGGTCAGAAAATATATTTACCGAATGATTCTTTTGATTTCGGCACTATTAAACAGGGAGAAATTGTTAAGCACACGTTCCAAATTGTGAACAAAGGCGATGACACTTTAAAAATATCAAGTGTTATTACATCTTGTGGCTGCACTGCATTTGATTTGCAGAAGAAAGAAGTATTACAGGGAGAATCAATTAACTTGAAAGTTGAATTTAATTCAATGGATAAAGTCGGAGCGCAGACAAAATATATTTCTATCGCTTCAAACGATAAAGAAAACCCTCAGACCCGTTTGACAATGAAAGGAACAGTACTTGAAGAAATGGCACCAAAAGCAGAGATAGTTGGACCAAAAATTGAGTTTGCTGAAACCGAACATAATTTTGGAAGCGCGAAGGAAGGAACAATACTCGAGTACCAATTCTCGTTTAAGAATATTGGGACAAGCGGGTTAGAAATTAAGAACATTCAGACTTCTTGCGGCTGTACTGCCGCTATGGCAAGTTCAAAACTGCTTAAGCCCGGCGAAAAAGGCACAATCAAGATTAAGTTTGATACTGCCAATCGTTCAGGTCATACAACAAGAACAATTACTATTACGACTAATGAAAGGGCAGATGGTGTGAAAGTTCTTACTATTGCCGCGGATATACAAAAAAAGGAAGGCTGAAATGGCTTGGTTTAAAAGGTCTAAGCAAAATATTGATCCGGAATCGCGGAAGAATGATCTTCCCGATGGTTTATGGGAAAAATGCAGCGAGTGCGCGGAAATATTTCACAAAAAACAACTTGAACAAAATCTTTGGGTATGTTCTAAATGCCAATTTCATTTCAGGATTGGCAGCGCGGAGTACATAAAGGTTCTCTTAGATGACGATTCCTTTAAAGAAATAAACAAGAAAGTCCGATCTGCCGACCCATTGCAGTTTACCGACACGAAAAAATATTCTGATAGAATCGCGGGCGTTATGAAATCAACGGGTCTTTATGATGCTGTACGAACCGGAACCGGAAAAATGAACGGCAGAGAAGTCGCGTTAGCTTGTATGGATTTTAAGTTTATCGGCGGAAGTATGGGGTCCGTGGTTGGTGAAAAGATCGCGCGTCTGATTGATAAAGCAATAAAAAGCAAGCTGCCCGTCATTATTATTTCCGCGTCGGGAGGCGCGAGAATGATGGAGGGTGCATTGTCTCTAATGCAGATGGCTAAAACAAGTGCTAAACTCGCGATGCTTTCAGAAGAAAAATTACCATACATATCTGTTCTCACCGACCCAACGACCGGCGGAACAACTGCAAGTTTTGCAATGCTTGGCGATATTAATATTGCCGAACCAAAAGCATTGATTGCATTCGCGGGTCCCAGAGTTATTAAACAGACTATTGGACGCGATCTGCCGCCCGGATTCCAAACTTCGGAATTTTTACTTGAGCACGGATTTATTGATACTGTTGTATCACGCAAAGAACTAAAAAATACTATTTCCACTTTTTTGGAATTAGTTAGTTGAGGCTGTCATAAAAATTATCACTTCTAAACAAGAGATGCAGTCCATTGCAAAAAATCTAAAAAGAGAAGGTAAATCTCTTGGTTTAGTTCCAACTATGGGCTTTCTGCACGAAGGACATATTTCACTTGTCCGCGGTTCCAAAGCCGCGAATGATGTAACTATTGTATCAATATTTGTAAACCCGGCACAGTTTGCGCCTAATGAAGACTTTAACCGATATCCGCGTGACTTAGAGCGGGATAAAAAAATATTAGAAAATGAAAATGTAGATTATATTTTTGCGCCTGAAGCAGCTGATATTTATCCACCTGGATTTAGCACGTATATTACAGTTGAAGAACTTTCAAACGTGATTGAAGGAGAAATTCGCCCAATCCACTTCAAGGGCGTGACTACTATTGTAAATATTTTGTTCAATGCAACGCTTGCAGATAATGCTTATTTCGGGCAAAAAGATGCTCAGCAAGCCACGATTCTCGCGAAGATGGCAGCTGATCAGTGTGCCCCTATAAAAGTGCATATCGAACCGATCGTGCGCGAAACTGATGGACTCGCGTTAAGTTCCCGCAACATTTATCTCTCAAGCGAGGAGAGAAGTGAAGCTGTATTAATTTCTCAATCTTTGAAAATAGCAAAAGAGTTTATTGAAATCGGTAAATACGATTGTGCAGTTATTATTAAAGCAATGCAGAAACATCTTTCCGGTGCAAAAACAGGCTTGCCGGATTATATAAAAATTGTCAATGCAAAAACATTTCATTCGATAGATAAGATTGAGCAGGGCGGAGAATATTTCATACTTGTAGCATTTAAGTTTGGAAAGACACGGCTTATTGATAATCTGTATATTGATTATCGCGAAGAAATTCCGGTTATGCAGTGAAGGAGGGAAGATTGAAAAAAAACTCAGTGGTAACAAGTTACATATTTAATAACAAATCAAAATCCAAATGAAAAAATTTACTGAAAATGATATTATAAGTTATTACGACAGTACAGAAGTACACTACAGAAGATTCTGGAAATTCGAGCAGAGTCTCGGGCTTCATTATGGTGTTTGGGATAAAACAAATAAGACGCTTGCTGATGCAATTCTCAACACAAATGCATTACTTGCAGAAATTGGATTATTAAATTCAAGCGATTATGTTTTGGATGCCGGCTGCGGTGTTGGCGGATCTTCTATTTTTATTGCAAAAAAATTTGGATGCAAAATTGTCGGGATTACTCTTAGTGAAAAACAGGTTAAGACTGCTGCTGCTCAATCAGAAAAACATTCAGTCTCAGATATTACATCATTTCAGGCGATGAGCTACTATAATACTTCATTTGATGATAATACATTTGATGTTGTTTGGGCTATAGAAAGTTTTCAGACCGCTGCAGATAAGAATCTGTTCTTCAAAGAAGTTCGTAGGATACTAAAACCGGGAGGTCGACTTTTGATTGGAGATGTTTGTAAAGCTTATTCATACTCTATTGACGACTCGGTAGTTATGCAGGAAATGATAAATGGATGGGCAATGAGTGATATACTTACATTTTCAGAAATAGAAGCCTCTGCCGCGCCGTTTGGATTTTCAGTTTTCAATTCTTTGGATGTAACCAAAAAAGTTTATCCTTCGGTAAATAGAATATTTGCTGCTTCAATCTTGGGAATGTATGGAACTTTCTTTTATATTTTATATAAGCGAGTAAGTTGTTTTTCCAAAAAGGACCTTTATAATTTATATAAGGCAGGAAGTTATTTTTCCAGAAGGCACTATAGAACAGGACTTGCACAGTATTTTGCTTACCATAAAAAACTATGGAAATATTATTTAATTGCATTAAGAGTGCAGAAGTAATAATGTGGAGTTTTAACCCAAATAGTAAATGGCGGAATGGCTGTTGATAGTTAAATTTGAGGACACGTATTTATTAATTACAAATTATAGTTTGGTTGAAGAGTGAAAATAATAATTGGCGGTGATCACGCGGGGTTCGGTTTGAAAGAGGAAATAAAAAAGTATTTAACAGGTAAAGGCTTAGAAGTGGTTGACGCGGGAAACACTGTATATGATGAAAAAGACGACTATCCGGATTTTGCCATTCCGGTTGCCCGAAGAATTGCCGCCGGTGAAGCAGCTAAAGGTATTTTGATTTGCGGGAGCGGTGTTGGCGCGGTGATTGCTGCGAATAAGGTAGCAGGCGCACGCGCGTGTTTATGTCACGATATTTATTCCGCGAAACAGGGAGTCCGCCACGATGATATGAATATTTTGTGCTTAGGCGGAAGAATAATCGGCGGGGCACTTGCCGAGGAATTAGTTGACGGTTTTATCAATGAAGAGTATTCCTTTGAGGAAAGACACCAAAGGAGATTAGATAAAGTATTGGCATTGGAGCAAAAATAAAAAAAGCGGCATAAGCCGCTTTTAATCACTTAATCTCGGTGACTTTAGCAATGTCATCAAGTTTGACAAACTTTTCGTTATACTTAAAACTGCCTTTGGCGACTTTTACCGCTTTTACAACTTTAACATTAACACCGGTTTGTTTTTGCTTTTTGGATTTATCAACAAACGTTTGTTGTTTAGCCATCTGGAAACTCCTTTATTAGACACTGCATATTACAAAAAAAAACCGTAAATACAAAGCTATTCAAAGTTTAATTCTTGCCGGATTGAAATAAGATCATCTCCTGTTATTAAGCGGATCCCAAACGTGCCCG